>JANNZE010000564.1:0-8963 GCA_031410455.1 Chitinophagaceae bacterium
TCTGCAATTTGCCACCAAAGATCTCATTGAGTTTTTTGATGAGTAAAAGAGAGATCTCTTCGTGGTGCATACCTTCTGCCATCACATGTTCGAGCGCATGAGAAAAAGGCCCGTGGCCGATGTCGTGCAAGAGGATAGCGATCTTTACAGCCTGCTGCTCTTCTTTTGTTATCTCAATACCTTTGCCTAACAATTCCTGCAAAGCCAGCCGCATTACGTGATACGCTCCAAGAGAATGATGCAATCTAGTATGAACTGCACCTGGATAAACGAGGTGTGCCATCGCCATCTGGTGGATACGCCTCAACCGCTGATAATAAGGATGACCTATTATTTCATTGATCAGTTCATCATCTATTGTTATAAATCCATAAACAGGATCATTTATAATTTTATGGAAAGGCATTTATTGTATAGTTACGGTGTTAAAAGAATTACAAAAGGAAGTAAAGCTACTAACCATCTGCTTAAAAAATTAAATTTGCCGGAGTTCCCTTTGTGCAAACCGGGTAAATCAGCAACAGAAAGCATACAAAAACGTACATTATGAGCAGTACCAAAATTCTTTGGGTAGATGATGAAATAGACAGCCTTACTTCACAGATCATGTTTTTGGAAAATAAAGGATACGAGGTATTTACCAAAACAAATGGTTTTGATGCAGTGGAATTTGTACGCGATAATTTCGTGGATGTGGTATTGCTGGATGAATCCATGCCGGGCATCACCGGTTTACAAACCCTGCAACAGATCAAAGATGTGAACAGCAATCTTCCGGTGGTCCTCATCACCAAAAATGAAGCTGAAAATATCATGGACGAAGCGATCGGCAGCCAGATCAGCGATTACCTGATCAAACCTGTAAATCCTAACCAGGTTTTATTAAGCATAAAAAAACTGCTCGATAATAAAAGGCTGGTGGCAGAAAAAACAACGTCTTCCTACCAGCAGCAATTCACCTCTCTTTTTACAGCACTCAATAACAATCCGGATCATACCGAATGGATGGAGATCTATAAAAAACTCGTGTACTGGGAACTGGCGATGAAACACAGCGACAGCCCGGAGATGCAGGAAGTTTTTGAATCGCAGAAACAGGAAGCCAACAATGAATTTTTCAAATTCGTTTCTAAAAATTATGCTTCATGGGTGTCACCAAAAAGTGTGGACGCTCCGATCATGAGTCATAATGTATTAAAATATAAAGTGCTGCCGCATCTCGAAAAAGGAACGCCTTTATTTTTTATACTCATTGATAACCTGCGCTACGATCAGTGGAAAACCATTCAGCCGATGTTTGCGGAATCATTCCGGATCCATGAAGAATCTACTTTTTATGCTATCCTGCCAACGGCCACACAATATGCAAGGAATGCCATTTTCGCCGGCATGTTGCCCATCGATATAGAAAAACAATTTTCTGCCCAGTGGAAAAATGATGATGAGGAAGGTGGTAAAAATTTATTTGAAGAAGATTTTCTGCGGGCCAACCTGAAAAAGCAGGGAAAAGGAGATATCAAATTCAGTTACACCAAAATCACGAATAACAGTGACGGACAGAAACTGGTGGATAATTTTCATAACCTGATGGACAATGACCTGAATGTGATCGTGTACAATTTTGTGGATATGCTCAGCCATGCACGCACCGAAATGGAAGTACTGAAAGAACTGGCCGGCGATGAAACCAGTTACCGCAGCATCACGCAAAGCTGGTTTGAACACAGTCCTTTACACCAGGCGCTTAAAAAAATTGCCGATAAAAATATCAACATGGTGGTGGCTACTGATCATGGAAGTACGAGAGTGAAAACACCTGCAAAAGTGATTGGCGATAAACAAACTACTGCCAACCTTCGTTACAAACATGGAAGAAACCTGAATTACGAGCCTAAAGATGTTCTGGCTTTCAGGGATCCCAGGGAAGCTGGTTTACCGGTACCGAATGTAAACTCCAGTTTTATATTCGCAAAAGGTGATCTTTTTCTCTGTTATCCCAATAATTACAACCATTTTGTAAATTATTACCGCAACACTTTTCAGCATGGTGGAATCAGTTTAGAGGAAATGATAGTTCCGGTAATAAGAATGAGCAACAAATAACTCACATTAGGTGGACAATGTTTTTTTGACATCACCGCATTATAATGGAAGTTGCATTGTATTAAGGTTTTAAATATGAAATTCACACAAACAACGCTCGATAAAATAGAAAAGATCATACAGGAATCCGGCTATGTGATCCGTTATGAAAGAGGAACTTTCCAGAGTGGATATTGTATTTTACAGGACAGGAAAGTGGTGGTACTGAACAAATTCTTTCAAACAGAGGGCCGTATCAATACTTTAATTGACCTGATGCCGCAACTGGAGATCCATTTTGACAGACTTACCCTGGAGAGCCAGAAATTATACGAAGAGATCATGCCTTCCGCAGTTGAAAAATAAGATGTGTTGCATTGTCCTCCGCTTACCATAACATTTTTAGGAACAGGAACCAGCAGTGGCGTTCCCATGATCGCCTGCAGTTGCGAAGTTTGTTTGTCGCAGAATGAAAAAGACAAACGTTACCGGAGCAGCATCATGGTGCAAAGCAAAACCACTACCATCGTTGTAGATACCACCCCTGATTTCCGGTCGCAGATGCTGCGCAGTAAAGTGATGGATACAGATGCCATCCTCATTACACATCATCATAAAGATCATATTGCCGGACTGGATGATATTAAGGCATTCAC
This sequence comes from Chitinophagaceae bacterium, assembly GCA_031410455.1. Lineage (GTDB taxonomy): Bacteria > Bacteroidota > Bacteroidia > Chitinophagales > Chitinophagaceae > Ferruginibacter. The sequence continues at coordinate 2,739 of JANNZE010000564.1, forward strand.
GTATTTCCAGGATAAACCGATGAAGGTTTTTGGAAGTAAGGCCACACAGGATGCATTACACCGTGAATTCTCCTATGTATTTGCAGAACATAAATACCCGGGCGTTCCGGATATAGATCTGATGAATATCCCGGAAGAAACTTTTTATGTAGGAGACATTCCTGTAACCGCCATCAACGTTATGCATTACCGTATGCCGGTACTGGCTTTCCGTTTTGGAAATTTCACTTACATCACCGATGCCAATTTTATTGAAGAAAAAGAAAAGCAAAAAATTGCAGGTTCTCAAATTATGGTGGTGAATGCATTGCGCCATAAAAAACATATTTCTCATTTTACCGTACAGGAAGCCCTGGATCTTGCAGATGAATTACAAGTTCCTGCCTGCTATTTTACACACATCAGTCACCAGTTGGGTTTGCACGATGTGGTATCTGAAACTTTGCCGCCCGGAAGATTCCTGGCATATGATACCCTTACCATTACCCTTTAATACGTCCTTTTCGGTATTGTTTAAAAATTTCGCTTCTGCTAATTTTAAATATGGCAGAACAGGAGATATTTTATTTTACCAGAAAGGAAAGAACAGGTATGCTGGTGATGATGGCATTGGTGGTGCTGCTGCATTTTTTTTCATTTATATACGATAAGATCAGCAGCAGGCCGGTACAAATCAGCCCTGATGTTTTACAGCGTTTTGCGCAATTATCTTCAACCGACAGTACAGAAAATGAATTTCATGCTGGCAGCTATGCTGAAGAAAAACCCGTGCAGGAACAAAAACATTTTTCATTATTTCCTTTCGATCCTAATACTATATCACAGGAAGGATGGATACAATTAGGTGTGAAAGAAAAAACGGCACAAACCATCCTGAAATACATTTCCAAAGGCGGAAAATTCAGAACACCACAGGATCTGAAAAAAGTATGGGGATTGAAACATGATGCAGAAAGACTGATACCTTATGTAAGAATTAAACAGGAAGAAAAAGAAAGCAGGCCGGTATTTATTCCAAAGGCAGAACAGCCACAAAAAATAGACATTAATACGGCCGACAGTCTTGCATGGCTTTCCCTTCCGGGGATTGGGCCTTCACTCACCAAAAGAATTTTAGCATTCAGGAGATCGCTCGGCGGATTTTATTCGGTGAACCAGGTGAAAGAAACATTCGGCCTGGCTGACAGTACTTTTCAAAAGATCCGTTCCAGACTAATCCTTCAAAATACGGCCATCAAAAAAATAAATGTGAACGAGGCCACCCTGGACGATCTGAAAAAACATCCTTATATACGCTATCAACTGGCCAATGTGATTATCCAGTACAGAAACCAGCATGGAAAATTCAATGCCGTTGCCGACCTTAAAAACATCATGATCCTGCCGGATTCCTCATATATCAAAATGTTGCCTTACCTGGTAGTTAATTGAAAGGAAATTAAACAGTGTTGAGGCACCACACAATTTTCTTTTATCTTAGCGCCCTCAAACTAAGTTATGAATTTTCAACAGGATGAACTTACTACACAGGTTGCGCAGTCAGCACGGGATTTTGCCAATCAGCACATCAGGCCGAAACTGATGGAATGGGATGAAAGCCAGGAATTTCCCGTTCATATATTTAAAGAAATGGGAAAGCTGGGATTGATGGGTGTTCTGGTTCCGGAGAAATATGGCGGTACAGGTTTAGGTTATTTTGAATACAGTGCGGTGATACAGGAAATAGCAAAAGTTTGCGGATCTATAGGATTGTCACTGGCAGCGCACAATTCATTATGCACCGGTCATATCCTTGCATTTGGAAATGAAGAACAAAAACAAAAATACCTTCCTAAACTCGCTACTGCTGAATTCATCGGTGCATGGGGATTAACAGAACCCAATACCGGAAGCGATGCCGGAAATATGAAAACAACGGCTGTGAAAGATGGCAACAACTGGGTGATTAACGGAACCAAAAGCTGGATCACACATGGTAAAAGCGGAGATGTGGCAGTACTGATTTGCAGAACCGGTGAGCCCCGTGCAAAAAATAATTCAACGGCATTTATCATCGACAGAAATACACCGGGATTCAAAGCCGGGAAAAAAGAAAATAAACTCGGCATGCGTGCCAGCGAAACGGCAGAAATGATCTTTGATAACTGCATCATCCCGGATTCGCAGCGTTTAGGTGAAGTAGGTGCGGGTTTTAAACAAAGCATGAAAATTTTAGATGGCGGTAGAATTTCCATTGCAGCATTAAGTTTAGGAATTGCAAAAGGTGCTTATGAAGCATCTGTTCAATATTCAAAAGAGCGCCAGCAATTTGATAAGCCTATTGCGGAATTCCAGGGAATTGCCTTTAAACTGGCAGATATGGCCACAAAAATTGAAGCGGCAGAAATGCTGATCAACCAGGCCTGCGATCTCAAGATGAAAGGATTGCCAATGACTAAAGAATCGGCCATGGCAAAATATTATGCCAGCGAAGTTTCCGTGGAAGTAAGTACGGATGCAGTGCAGATTTTTGGTGGTTACGGCTATACAAAGGATTTTCCGGTAGAGAAATTTTACCGCGACAGCAAATTATGTACGATCGGTGAAGGAACCAGTGAGATTCAGAAGATCGTAATTGCCAGGGAGGTGTTGAAATAAATCTACCAGATACAGGATTAAAAATTTATCCCATACAATAACAATTAATTGCATTTGAAAAGTTCTGACAATCAGGACTTTTTTTTATTTAATGCTGGTAAAAAAAACAAAACGCACCAAAAAGCTGATTTATCAGGAAATATTTTTAAAATCAGGGCATTTATTTACCTAATACTATACATTTGCCGCTCATAAATTAAACAAATAATGAAAACAACAAAGTATTTATTAGCAATGGGCCTGGGCCTTGCTTTATTTGCATCTTGTAAAAAAGATGATCCAGCACCTACAACTGCTCAACGTGTTCAGGGTGTTTGGAAATTAGACAAAGTCATTAGCTATTTTCAATTCACAGGTAATCCTGCAATGCGTGATACTACTTTTGGACTGGCTACTGATTATGTGGATTTCAGAACAGATAACAAAGTATACAGTTTTGTAGATGGTGAATTTGATACTTTAAACTATGCTATCATAAGCGATAATTCTCTTTTACTTGATGGAGATACAACCACCATTCAAACGCTAACTTCTACTAATTTAGATTTATTTTCATCAGATTACAGAAACGCTACGAATTTTGAAGAGATCACTATTAAGCTGAAAAAATAATTATTAATATATCTTCAAAAATCCCGGTCATTTGATCGGGATTTTTTATTCCGTATCGTAACGGTCAACTCTTTCAATACCGGGTAAAGCCAATAAGGCATTTACAAGGTTTTCCAGTTCATCCTTATCGTGCACAAATACCCTCACGTTGCCCTCAAAAATTCCATCATGTGCTTCGATCGTCATTGCGGAAATATTCACCCGCATTTCACCGCTGATCAAATTGGTGATCTTATGAATCACGCCTACATCATCCAGGCCAATAATTTTTAAACCGGTGAGGAAGGAAATCTCTTTATTTTTCGCCCATTTGGTTTTCACTACACGATGACCATAATTCGATAATAAACGTGTGGCATTAGGGCAACTCGTACGGTGAATCTTTAATCCTTCACCTGTGGAAATAAATCCGAATACATCATCGCCCGGTATAGGCTTGCAGCAATTGGCCAGTGTGTACATGATGCGGTCGCTGCTTTCACCAAAGATGATCAGTTCTGCATCTTTTTTATTTTCCTGCCGCGTAAAAATTTCCGGTTCCTTTTTCTCTTCTTTTACGATCGGTTTAGGCGGAACCAGTTTATCGCCTATGACCGTGAATTCTTTCAATTCTTTTAGATCAATTTTTTTAATGGCGATATCATACAATAACTCCAGTGAAGAACTGAGTTTATAAAAACTTGCGAGTTCTTCCAGGTTAGAGTGGCTGTATGCCGCATTCATATTTTCCAGCTTGCGCTGCAAGGTGTATTTTCCCTCTTCGGCTACTTTTCGTTTTTCTTCTTTCAGTGAATCCTTGATCTTGGCTTTCGCACGGCTCGTTACCACTAAATTCAGCCATTCCGAACTGGGTTTTTGTTTCGCACTGGTGATGATCTCTATCTGGTCGCCGCTTCTCAATTTATGGCTGATGGGAACCAGTTTATGATTCACCTTTGCGCCAATACACCGCGTTCCCACGGCTGTATGCACACCAAAAGCAAAATCCAGTGCAGTGGCACCTACCGGCAGCATTTTCACATCGCCCTTGGGCGTATACACATAGATCTCTTCTGCCAGGAAAGATGTTTTAAAATCCTGTAGGAAATCCAGTGAATTACTGTCGTTGCTCGTAAGCACTTCCCGGATCTGGTGAAACCATTTATCAAAACGGCTTTCATCCTCACGGCCTTCCTTGTATTTCCAGTGAGCGGCGAGTCCTTTTTCTGCGATCTCGTTCATGCGCTTGGTGCGTATCTGCACCTCCACCCATTTTCCGCCCGGTCCCATCACGGTAGTATGCAGCGCTTCGTATCCATTGCTCTTCGGATTGCTCAGCCAGTCTCTCAGCCTTTCAGGAGAAGGATTGTATTCGTCGGTTATGATGCTGTACACTTTCCAACATTCTTCCTTTTCTTTTTCCGGGATGGCATTTACGATGATCCTGATCGCAAAAAGATCATACACTTCTTCAAATGCAACGCCTTTCTTTTTGATCTTGTTCCATATGCTGTGGATACTTTTCGGTCGCCCGTATATTTCAAAATCAAATCCCGATTTATCCAGTTTGTCTTTGATCGGGCGAATGAAATCATTGATATAACGCGTTCTTTCCCTTTTCGTTTCCTGGAGTTTCTGCGCAATGTATTTGTAGGTATCCGGCTCCATGTATTTCATGGCCAGATCTTCCATTTCTGTTTTGATGCTGTATAAGCCCATCCTGTGAGCGAGTGGCGCATACACATAAATGGTTTCTGAAGAGATCTTTAATTGTTTCTCGCGCTTCATGCTGTCCATCGTGCGCATGTTATGCAGGCGGTCGGCCAGTTTAATAAGGATCACTCTGGGATCATCCGTAAGCGTTAATAAGATCTTTTTAAAATTTTCTGCCTGCTGGCTGCTGTTGGCGTCCAGCACGGTGGAGATTTTGGTAAGTCCATCTACTATTTTGGCGATCTCGGGTCCGAATTCGCGGGAAATATCCTGGAGCGTGATGTCGGTATCTTCTACCGTATCGTGTAACAAGGCGCATATCGTACTGCGGATGCCCAGGCCGATCTCTTCCACGCAGATGCGGGCCACGGCAAGGGGATGAAGAATATAGGGTTCACCGCTTTTGCGACGCATGGTCTGGTGCGCTTCTGCAGCCATTTCAAAACTGCTGCGCAGCAATTCCTTATCGCCCGGTTTCAGTTTCACCTTAAGCACTCTCAGCAGTCCGCGGTATTGCCTTAAAATCTCTTTCTTTTCTTCCTCCTCGTTCAGGTTATAAGAAGCTATGGTTTCAGTTGCCAGCATACGTATAAAACGAATTTAACTCAAATAATTGCAAGCCCAAGCGCTTGTTTCAGAAAATAAAACGAAAAAATGGGCTGTATTACCGCAGAAAGATGCTGAAAACAAAAATATGTATGTATAAATCCCCTAATTTTGCCACCCGTTTGCGGATGTGGCGAAATTGGCAGACGCACCAGACTTAGGATCTGGCGCCGCGAGGCATGTAGGTTCGACCCCTATCATCCGCACAAAAATTCAAGGAACAAGGTGAGAAGTATTTTCTTAATTCCTTGTTCCTTGTTTGTTTAATAAAAACACACACAATGGCTACAGTTGAAAGAGAGAACATCGGGTTATTAACAGACAAACTGGTTGTAAAGATCAGTAAGGAGGATTACCTGCCGTCTTTTGAAAAGAAATTGAAAGAGTACAGCAAAACCGCAAACATCCCGGGTTTCCGTAAAGGAATGGTTCCTGCAGGAATGATCAAAAAAATGTATGGTGCTTCTATCTTTAATGAAGAAGTATTGCGTGGCGTGGAAAAGCAATTGTACACCTACCTGAACGAAACTAAGCCGGATATATTTGCGCAGCCTGTGCCTGTTACCAGCGATGTAAAACTGGATATGAATGCACCGGCTGATTATGCATTTGATTTTGAGATCGGACTAAAACCGGAGTTCACGCTGCCTGATTTGTCGGCTGCAAAATTAACGCTGC
>JANNZE010000565.1:0-1625 GCA_031410455.1 Chitinophagaceae bacterium
CGCAGTTACCAGAGATCGGTATCAGATATTGAAAAAATATCTTTTGAAAATAATATTCCGGAATGGAATGCTGCCGGAACTTCGGCGCCTTCAGAAATGATACTGGTTACGCAAAGTTTAAAGGAACTCAAATTGCTGATGACCGATTATGTTGGTATTGTACGAAACAATGAAAGGTTACGGAGGGCCAACAGCAGGCTCGATCTTCTACACGATGAAACCGAAGCTTTATACCAGAGAACAGAAGTATCTCCGCAACTGTGTGAATTAAGAAACATGATCACCGTTGCTTACCTGATCGTGAAAAGTGCGGAGCTGCGGAAAGAAAGCCGCGGTCTTCACTTTAATACCGATTTTCCAGGACGTTCTGAAATTCTGCAGAACACCATTTTATAAACTTCAATCTGAATTTAATACCCGCATGTATTATTTACTCTACACAATATTATACCTGATGTCGCTGTTGCCTTTCAGGATGTTGTATGTGCTGAGTGATGTGGCTTTTTTTATCCTGTATCATATTGTAGGATACCGGAAAAAGATCGTGTACAATAATCTTGATATTGCCTTCCCGGAAAAAACACCGGCAGAAAAAAAGGTGATCATGAAAAAATTCTACAGGAACCTTACCGATACTTTTATCGAGACCATCAAATTATTAAGTATTTCTGACAGAACATTTGATAAACATATTTCCATAGATGTAAAGGCATTGAATGCGCTTGCAGACAAAGGAATCAGCATACAGGTGCACAGTGGCCACCAAATGAACTGGGAATATGCGCATCTTGCCTTTGCCAGGCATGTAAAAGTTCCCTGGATAGGCGTGTATATGCAGATCAAAAATCCTGCGATGAACAGGTTGTTTCTGAAAATCCGCAGTAAATACCATGCGGTAATGCTGGCAGCCGGCGATTTTAAAAAATCGATCCGTAATTATTACAGCAGTCAGTACATGCTGGCACTGATCGCCGATCAGAATCCTGGGATACCCAAAAATGCACAGTGGCTGTATTTCTTCAATCGTCCTGCACCTTTTTTAGGGGGACCTGAAATAGGCGCAATAAGAAACAAGACCGCATTGGTGTTTGTGAACTTCGTAAAGACTGCACGTGGTTATTACAGGTTTGAGCCAACGATCATTACAGAAGATGCTTCTGACATGAAAGACGGTGAACTCACTTTGCTGTACCGCGATTTTTTAGAAAACTCTATCCGCCTTCAACCCGATAATTATTTGTGGAGTCACCGGCGCTGGAAAATACCGTATAACAGTCTTTATGCAAAAAGATGGATCGATCCAAAAGAAGCTCCTGTTAGTTAAGGTTCATTCACCTGGTTCAGCATATCCGTTTCTGATTGATTTCTGTACATCAGTGTAGCTTCCACACGATTGCGCACTCCGAGTTTACGATAAATGCTTCTTACGTGTTTTTTTACTGTTTCCGGTGATATGAAGATCTTGCCGGCAATTTCCTTGTAATACAGTCCCTGGGATAATTCCTGGATCACTTCTGTTTCGCGTCTGGTTAATGTTGTTTTCATGTGCATTTGTTTGATACAAATATGAATACAACTTAATAGCGTAACAAGTGAATATCCTCAGTTATCAGGGTTAATTTCCC
>JANNZE010000566.1:0-3462 GCA_031410455.1 Chitinophagaceae bacterium
GCACATCCAGCCAGAAACCTTTTGCACAATGTTCAGCATAACTGGTGAGTTGGAAAATGGTTCGTGTTAATTCTGAATGAAGTCTTGCTTCAGTAAGGTTCGTTTCCAGGATTGCCAGCCGGATCAAGACTTCTCTTTGAATCTCCAGTTCTGTTGCTATTGTTTTTAATAAACGGGCACGTTGCTGTAATGAAGTTTTTTTGAAAAGTTGAAATGCCTCGTAAGATGCCTGCACTTCTGATTCTATGCCTGCAGGGTTTGCATCGGTTTGCATGGTAAATATGTTGTGCAATAAAGTTAAATGATCGGCAGGTATTATTTCTGAATGCCGTAACACAAGTCACGGAGTCTTTTCATCTCTTCCATTCCTTTCTTTTTGGCAAGGGCGATGTTGATGGCAGGAATATTTTCGGTTCCCGGGTATGCATCTATGGCTTCATCCAAACTGGATTCCCTCAGTATATGAATCATTGGGTAAGGGGAGCGGTTAGTATAATTGGCGGGATCATTTTCGTTTGAATCTGCAAATACATATTCCGGGTGAAAACTGGCGACCTGGAATGTTCCTTCATAAAGCGGACTGATGATTTTTTCTTCAATTTCATCTACCAGGTCCAGGTAATCATAATAATCATCAAAATTCCGGGGAAGGATCAAAAGGCTTGTTTCTATGGTAACGTCTGCTTCCAGACCCTTTAGCATTCCCTGTATTTTGTTCATTACAGAGGAGGTATCTCCACCTGGTAAAACACAATACTGTATTGAATTTCTTTTTATTTCCCGGTTGGCAAAGGGACAAAAATTACAGCCTACCACTACATCAATGATCCATTGCCTGGTTTGCGATATGATGATTTCTTCGTTCAGAATCCAAAGTTAAGGCATGAAAAATCCGGGATCTATTTTTTAAAAAATTTGGCTGCTACTTGGTCGGTACTTATCTTTGCCGTCCTTAAATCAAATGCCGCGTTGGTCAAGGGGTTAAGACGCCTCCCTTTCACGGAGGAATCACGGGTTCGAATCCCGTACGTGGTACAAAAAACCTCTTCTTTCGGAGAGGTTTTTTTATAAATATACTTTGCAGCCAATCTGTAAAGTATATATTTTTCTTATACCTTTTTCTGTTTTCTTCTCTGCATTAAAAAATTATAAGCCGATTACCATCAACATCCTTTAATTTTGCCACGCAAAAATTTCACTTCAAACTATTATCATGAGTACAGTAAAGGTTGCAATTAATGGCTTCGGCCGAATCGGCAGATTAGTATTCCGCCAGATCTATAACATGCAGGGAATTGATGTTGTAGCAATTAACGATCTTACCAGTCCTGCAGTACTGGCACATTTATTAAAATATGACAGTGCACAAGGCAGGTTCGGACAGGATGTTAAAGCCACTGAAAATGCTATCGTGATCAATGGTCATGAAGTAAAGATCTATGCACAAAAAGATCCTGCACAGATTCCATGGGGAAGTCATGATGTGGATGTGGTGATTGAGAGTACTGGTTTCTTTACAGATAAGGCCAAAGCGGAAGCACATCTTACAGCAGGCGCAAAACGTGTGATCATCTCTGCACCGGCAACAGGAGATCTTAAAACAGTTGTATTCAATGTTAATCACCAGGTTCTGGACGGTTCCGAAACGGTGATCAGCTGCGCAAGCTGCACTACCAACTGCCTTGCACCCATGGCCAAAACTTTAAACGATTCATTCACGATCATTACCGGTATGATGAGTACCATTCATGCGTATACCAATGATCAGAATACACTGGATGCTCCTCATCCGAAAGGAGATCTTCGCCGTGCCCGTGCAGCAGCCGCTAATATAGTTCCCAACAGTACAGGTGCTGCCAAAGCAATCGGACTTGTTCTGCCGGAGCTGAAAGGAAAACTGGATGGCGGCGCACAACGTGTTCCTGTGATCACTGGCTCTGTAACAGAACTATATTCTATACTTGAAAAGAAAGTGACTGTTGAAGAAGTGAATGCTGCCATGAAAGCTGCCAGCAATGAAAGTTTTGGTTATACAGAAGATGAGATCGTTAGCAGTGATATCATTGGTATCAATTATGGTTCATTGTTTGACGCCACTCAAACAAAAGTGATGGCAATGGGAGATCACCAGATGGTGAAAACCGTAAGCTGGTACGATAATGAAATGAGTTATGTTTCTCAGCTCGTTCGCACGGTACAACATTTTGCAGGATTGATCAGTAAATAGTCTGTTCTGACTCAACATAAAAAAAGGGAGCTTTTCGGCTCCCTTTTTCATGCATTATATTCCGGAATTTTATTCTTCCATTTTTACAATTTTAAATGAATTCATCAGCTTCCCGTTTTCATCTTTTACCAGGATGAAATAGGTTCCGGAAGCTACATTTTTCATAGCTATTTCTTCCGTTTTATAACCGGTGAAAATTTGTTTTGAATACAGGATTCTGCCTGTTACATCCACGAGTTGGATGAGTGATTTATGAATGGATGGATCTTCAAATTTAATTTTCAGAATATTGGTTACCGGGTTAGGAAATACCGTCACTTTTATAATATCAGCCAGGAAAACAGGATTGTTTGTTTTGATCCTGGCATTCAAAGGCTGGTGGTAACCCTGTGTATACAGGATGCGACCATTATTTTCCGTTTCGGTTTTAGTTTCACCCATTGTCCATTCGATGAACATATTTCTTAATGTAGCCATTCCACCATAGGCAGAAATCACTTCGGGAACCGGCCTGATCTCAGTCATTGGAACATTCGAATTACCTGATGCAAAGCAAGCTGACAGGCCAACATTCAAAGCTGCAACTGAACTTGAACCACAGGTATTTTTTGTAAAGCAGCTAACAACTCCTTCACGATTACCCCATTTCACTATGATAGAGGAATTACCCTGGCCGTATGTTATTTGTGCCCCTTGCGGAACTGTCCAGATATAACTGGTTGCACCCGGCACCGGAGCTACAGAATATAATAAACCAGTTGCACTGCTACAGTTTGCCGTAGGGCCGCTGATACCTGTTGGTTGTGCAGGGAAACCGGTAATCTGTAAACAACTGGCCGTACTGCTGCCACAGGCATTGTTGGCTCTTACACAAATATCACCAAAAGTAAAGGTCGCTGTTGTCTGAACAGTTATACTCGTGGTTCCCTGACCGCTCACAAAACTTGCACCTGAAGGTAAAGTCCAGGTATAAGATGTTGCCAGTGGAACTGCGGCAATACTGAACGTTTTTGTGGTACCGCAATCTCCGTTAACCTGTCCTGAAATAGAACCCGGTGTATTAGGTACAGACTGTATAAACAACGAGCGTTCTGTTAGTGTATTACTCTGGCCGCATGCATTGGATGCCGCTACAATCAATTTTCCGCCACCATAATTAGCAGGGAAATTCAACACAACGCTGGTGGATCCCTGGCCGCTTACGATGGTTGCACCACGTGGCGCTGTCCATCGCC
>JANNZE010000567.1:0-6509 GCA_031410455.1 Chitinophagaceae bacterium
AATAATAATTATAATATTGTGTTTAGTATTGTAAATGAACTATTTAAAGAAATAACCCAGTCTTATTCCTAAATAAGCAGGAGAAACACCGCTTTTGCTGAAACCTTCATAATTCGCACTTACATCCAATTTAGGGCTCATGATAAATCCTACTCCCAGCGCATAAGCAGTAGATGATCCGGAACTTTTACCCACCCCGATGCCGGTTCCGATTTTACCCGCAACATAAAAATTTGAGGCCGGGAAAAAACGCAAACCTAATCTTATGGGCACAATATCAAAGGAAGCCAGGTCTTTATTTTTGGCAAACACAGTAGTATATCCGATATCTCCTGTAACAGCAATTTTAGTACTAAGAGCATATTGAGCCAGCAAATCGAATCCGGCACCAATAGAATAACCGCTTAACTTATTTACCGGTACAGCCAGTGTAATACCCCCTCCCAGCCTGAATCCGGTGTTATAATCAGATTGAGCAAAAAGAAAGGAACTGGCAAAAGAAAAACTTAAAAGAAACAAGATCTTTTTCATAATAATTGTTTTAGTTAATAACTGATAGCAAATTGTAAACCATTAGTTTAAAACTTTATCGTAAGCCCTGCCTGTGCCAGTGAACCTCCTATATATCCCAGTTCAGCATAAACCGCAAAACGGGGTGAAAAATAATACCTTCCCCCCAGCTGGAGAGAATATCCAAGATTACCCGGAACCTTATGTGCAGCAGTTTCATCCAGTTCATTAATGTAGCGGAAATGATAATAACCTATGCCAACACCTGCATATGGATCAAAATTTTTAAGATGAAATGGATGAAAATTGGCCCTCGCCAGCAAAGAAAAAGCATTCAGCCGCTCTTTAAATTCAAATCCGTTGTATGATGCCCGTCCCCGTGTTTCCGAATAACCTGCGGCAATACCTACACTTATTTTGTTAAAGAGGGCATAATCAGCAAGCAAACAAAAAGGCCCTGTTGAACGCACAGAATAATATTCAGGAAAACTGAAAGCATCCTTCAGGTATATCTTCCATACATTGCCTATCCCGTATCCCGCTGATATATGAAAGTCTTTTTTTTTGAAAACCTGTGCATGCATATCTGCAAAACAAAAACAGGAAATCAACAATAACAGGAAATACTTTTTCATTTTTAAGATTTATTGAGAAAGATTTGCCAGCATATCTTTCGTCATTTGCTGAAGGTCGTATTCTTCTTTCCATTTCCAGTCATTCCTTGCTACTGAATCATCAATACTTTGCGGCCAGCTGTCGGCAATAGCCTGTCGATAATCGGGTTTGTATAATGTTTTGAAAGAAGGAATCTCCTGCTGAATGGCCTTTGTGATCTCTTCCGGCGAAAAACTCATTCCTGATAAATTATAAGATGTTCTAACCCTGATGGTAGATGCTTCCGCTTCCATCAATTCGATAGTGGCCCTGATAGCATCCGGCATATACATCATCGGTAAATAGGTATCTTCCTTCAGAAAACATTCATACGTTTCATTATTTTTTGCAGCATGATAAATTTCAACTGCATAATCTGTAGTGCCACCACCAGGGCTGCTTTTATAACTGATCAATCCCGGATAACGAAGACTTCTTACATCCACATTATATCTTTCAAAATAATACTTACACCAGAACTCCCCGGCGTATTTACTGATGCCATACACCGTGGAAGGTTCGATTACCGTTTGCTGAGGGCAATTCTTTTTAGGAGAAGTTGGTCCGAATACCGCAATACTGCTGGGCCAGTATACCTTATGCAGATTTTCCTCTTTGGCTATATCCAGCACATTCAATAAGCTCTGCATATTTAAATGCCAGGCGAGTCCCGGATTTTTTTCACCGGTGGCGGATAATATCGCTGCCAGTAAATAGATCTGCGTAATTCCCTGGCGGATCACCTGAACGTGCAATTGTTCTTTGTTCATCACATCTAAACTCACATAAGGACCAGTTCCATGCAACAAGGCATTTTCTTCCCGCAGATCTGATGCTATCACATTATTATTACCGTATATTTTTCTTAAAGCAAGCGTAAGTTCCACACCGATCTGACCACTGGCACCTATTACCATTATTTTTTCTTTTGCCATTTTCTTAGTTTCGGCAAATGTAATATGGAAAAATGACAGCCTGATTTTAAAACAGTAATTTTGAAAAATGAATACGAATATTAATATCAATCTTTATAATAACAACCAGTTTTTTTTAATAGCCGGCCCCTGCGTGGTGGAAGATGAAAAAATGCCTTTTACCATAGCGGAAAAGATCAGCACCATCTGCAAACGCTTACAAATACCTTATATATTCAAGGCCTCGTACCGTAAGGCAAACCGCACGAGTGGAAGTTCTTTCACAGGCATTGGCGATGAAAAAGCATTACAGCTGATACAGGCTGTTGGTAAACAATTGAACGTTCCGGTTATTACAGATATTCATGCGCATGAAGAAGCAGATATGGCGGCGCACTATGTTGATATTTTACAGATACCGGCTTTCCTTTGCAGACAAACCGATCTTTTACTGGCTGCCGCTAAAACAGGAAAAGTTGTGAATGTAAAAAAGGGGCAATTCCTCAGCGGGCCTTCTATGAAATTTGCGGTTGATAAAATAAAAAAGGCCGGAAATGAAAATGTGTGGTTAACAGAAAGAGGAAATACATTCGGCTACCAGGATCTTGTTGTGGATTACCGCAACATCTCATGGATGAAAGAATTAAAAGTTCCGGTGGTGATGGATTGTACCCATAGTTTACAACAGCCCAATCAAACAACAGGTATCACCGGCGGAAATCCAGCCCTTATAGAAACCATTGCCAAAGCTGCCATAGCTACCGGTGCAGACGCATTGTTCATTGAAACACATCCTGATCCTGCCTCTGCAAAAAGTGACGGTGCCAATATGTTACAGATAGATAAACTGGAAGAATTGCTGGAGAAACTGGTGAGGATCAAACAAGCAGTTTTATAAAAATAGAATGTAAAATTGTTAAACGTACTTGATGTAACTGCATTAAAAAAAAGAGGCTGTAACAATGGATGTTACAGCCTCTTTTGATTTTAAAAAATGATTATTGTTTTATAACAGTTTGCGTTGTACGATCTGTGCCCTGAACAATTTCTATCAGATAGGTTCCTGAACGAAGTTCTTTTCCTACCTGGATATTTTGTCCTGCTTTTAAACCTTCACGCTTCTCAATTATTCTTCCCTGCATATCAAAAACACGCAAACTCAACCTTTCTGCTTTGTTAATACTTGCAGTGGTGATGATAAAGTAATCCTTAGTAGGATTTGGTCTTGCGTTGAAAACAACACCTGAGCTTTTAACTTCAGCAGGTACGTTTTGGTTGGTTGCAGATCTGGAAGCCATTGCAGGCCTTGACACACTGCATGGCTGCAATTGAATATAATTTCTATTACTGCTTGCACTTTCCAATGCATTTTTCACGGCTTCAGCCCTTCCACGCAATGGGTTGCCACTGTTGATAATTCCATTGGCACATAAGATGGTATTGGCTTCTGTCATAATTGAAGCAACTGTTGCAAAACCAGCAGCATTTGCAGAGGAAGTACCAGGTGCATATATCAGCCTGTTAACATCCACATACCCTTGCAGCACATTTAATCTAAGAGCTGCAAACTGGGCGGATAACATATAAGCCATATTTGTGGCAGTAGCACTCAGCAACCAGTTTTTAAGGCTGGTTTTACCGGCATTTACCTGTGCATTAGTTGGCATTGGACAACCGGCAATAGGATCGTAATTGGTGCCATTTGCATTGCGTAAACAAAGTGTATTCAAATCGCAAAGAAATGCTCCTGTAATAAGTGCCTGTCCATTTTTATTGGCCCAGAATCCCAATCCACCGCCGCCTGTATTCGCACCGCCGAGGCATACATTTCCAAATTTAATTTCTGCCGGGTTATCACAGGTGGTAAGGTTCAGATTAGCAGAAGTAGCTGTGGTAGCTCTCCAACCCGAAACAGTGCCTTCTGCTACTGTATAGGTGCCTTTATCAATATTCGTAAAGGCAGTAGTGCCGTTCGCACCTGTCACCTGGTTAAGAGGGCCAACAGCTACATTATTTACATCCGTACCTGAAAATGTAATTGTCCATCCGGGAACCGGCATGTTATCATCATCGATACCATTTGCATTTAAGTCATAGAATTTTTTGGCAGTTACCGTAATGTTACAACCTGCCGTCCAGGTAAAGCTCGCGTTATCAGTAATAGAACCAACAGATGCAGTAATTGCGTCAGTACCTGCAAGTGTACCCGTATAGCAGAAATGTGCAATACCATTTGCATCTGTATTAGCAAATCCGGTGCTTGCGCTATTTGGTCCCGCAATATTAAAATCTACACGTACACCTACAACTGGTGCATTAAACTGGTCGGTAACCAGAGCATCCCAGCATCGGTTTATATTGATGGCACCTGTACCAGTTTCAGGTGTGAGTGAAAGGTTGGTTACTGTTGCCACCGGTGCAAATGACTGGCCACCTAAATATCCATAAGAATCAGCAAATCCAAAACCATACACCAATGCACCAATAGGTAAAGTACTGGTAATGGAATGTACACCCACTGAAATAGGCACAATGGCGCCCGAGAAGGAGGTGCCTGCAACAGGAACCCAAGAAGCTGGATTAACAGGAAGCCCATCTATCAGAACATTGGCAATATTAGAGTTGGGTGAAGTGATATTTACAAAATTGGTAGGAATATTTGGTGTACCCGCTGAAATAATATAGGAATTTAAGAATTGTTCATCGGGAGGTACTAATGCAAAGAAAGGATCAGAAGTAACATTATCTGCTTGTGTACTTCGTGAATATTGCCCCACCAAAATGGGCTGATTGGCAGTTATCCTGTTATAGGAGCTGCTGGAAAGAATCGTCTCAAAAAACTGGCCTGCATTTAAATTGGCCACCACTGATCCATTTACACTTACATCTGTGCCATTGGTTTGTGCCATAAACCTAAATACATCTCCCTGCAGACGTGTTGCAAGGGGAACTGTTATAAAACTTTTTCCCCATGAATTAAGCGCTGGCATCTGCTCTACCAGGTAATCGCAAGATCTTAATGATCCTGATATATTGGTACACTGAGCACCCCCAAACACACTGATGGGTTTATCTGAGGTAATTTTTGTGCCTGTGTAATCTGCGCCGAAAACCAATGACCTCAATTGATATACCTGGCCTTGTTCTAAAACAATATTAGTGGGCACTCCGACAGTAAACCCTCCATCTGTTATTGATGAAGTGATGGTAATTGTTGTATTATTCTGAGTTGCAACTATTGTAGATTGTGTTGGAATCGAAAAATCTACATCTCTGTTGTAAGCCATTACATAATACTCTTTACCGATAGCATCTACAGGAAAGGCGAGAAAAGCATCAGTAGTAAACTGTTGAGCATTCATCACATAAACAGTCACCTCGGTGGTAGCCGTAACATGAATTCCTTTATTGTCTGTTGAAAATTGCGATTGAACCTGCGCATCTGGTGGAAGTATTATTGTTTGTAATCCGCCCGGCGGAACAACCACTACAGTGTTAAATGCAAGGCCTGGTATATCAATGGTAACGGTAGACGCCTGAGTTGCGGTAATATACAACTCGGGACTTCCAGCATTTAAATTACCGGGGATACAAATCCAGAATTCAGTTCCTTTACTATCCTGTGCTTTTAACGACTCTATTGAAGTCATTATGAATATAAATAATAAGGTAAACAGTTTTAGCTTACCGCTCCATTTTAAAATTGTATGTCTCATATCAAATAATTTAAAGTTTTAGGGTGTTAGTTGCTTTTTTTCACCTGTACATCTATGAAATCAAATTTCGAAATAACAGCCACATACGCAGGGCTTACTTCCTCATTGGTTGTCATAAATTTTTTATGGTTTTCAGAAGAACAATCAGAGAATGACGTAACTCCGGGATGCAGCATTACATTTTTAACGCCCTTAAATCCTTTCACATTCTCTTCTGATTGAGTGGAAAAAGATTCACTCCAGTTAACATCCACGTTGTAACTGTTTTTGTTGTGGAATTTTACAACTACAACCTTACTGCCGTTGCATTCTTTAATCATGTGATAGAAATCTACATTGGAAATACTTTTGTCTAAAATCCAGACTTCCGTTTTATCGGGCAATGAAACCTGATGCTTTTGTGCAATGAGCTGATTGCATAAAAGCATAACAATGATGATCAAAAAGTTTTTTTGTTTCATAAAAAAAAATTTAAGGTGAATTAATGTTGGCTTACAGGTATCGGATAGTCTGAACTGGTTAAATAAATTGAAATGTGTAAACAGCCTCTTTTGAAGCCTGCTGAATTTAACCGATAAGATTCAGTTTATTTTCCTGTAATTGGGAGGTGTGGTACGGTGCTATTGTTTAAGGCTACGGGGATATTTATAGGATATAGGATACACATATTAGAGTAATTATATATAAAAAACAAATATTTTATTTTTTTCTTTCA
>JANNZE010000568.1:0-2514 GCA_031410455.1 Chitinophagaceae bacterium
GTATTGGTAAAAACTTTCATCATAATTATATTTCCTGACTGATCATACATTTCGAGATGGATGTCTCTTCCCTGCCATGTTTCCGGAATTTTGATATTCAGGGAATTGGTTGCAGGATTGGGATAAACGACCAGGGATGGATTATTGATATATTTTTCCGGTACAGAAGTTTGTGCATAAGAAACCGAACAGAAAAAAAACAGGGCCGCAAAAAAAAAAAACGGCATCAAAAGGAAGGTTGATCTTTTCATAGGTACGGTTTGAGGAAGCAATGCCATCCATCAACGCCGCAGATGAAAATTTATTTCATCAGAACCAGCCTCTTTTTTTAAATACCACGATCATCCATATAGGAATCAGCAACATCAGCCCTACAGAAATAAAAAATCCCCATTGATTATGTAATAATGGTATACGTTCGAAGTTCATTCCAAAAATGCCGCCGATCACCGTGGCGGGTGCCAGCAGGCAGGTAACGATCGCCATCACTTTCATTACTTCATTCAGTTTCAGGTTTACATTGCTCAGGTACAGGTCCTGGAGGTTCATCATCATATCCCTGTAATTCTCCGCAAGGTCATTGGCCTGGATGATATGATCATGCACGTCTTTAAAATATTTTTCTGTACGTTCTTCTATCAGTTCACTTTCTGTTCTGATGATACCATTCACCAGTTCCCTCACGGGGGCGATACTTCTTTTCAGAACGATCATTTCTTTACGCAGCATGTTTATTTTGGCAAGTGTTCGGGTATTGGCCTGGCGGATGATATCTTCTTCCAGCGTTTCTATGCGGTCGCCGAGTTTTTCCATCACGAGGTAATAATGATCAACGATGGAATCTATAAGGGAATAAAAAAGAAAATCGGTGCCGCTTTGCCGAAGTTTACTGTTGGGGATGTTTAGTTTATCTCTTAAATGATTGAATACATCTTTAGATGCATCTTCCTGGAAACTGATAATAAAGTTTTTGCCCATTACTATGCTGATCTGCTCTGTTTCAACAGACGAATCGGCTTCATTGAAATACAACATGTTCAGCAGGCAGAATAAAAGCCCGTTGATTTCATCCATCTTCGGCCGCTGGCCATAACTCAGGATATCTTCAGTGATCAACTGGTGAATACCGTAGTAAGAACAGATTTCCTCTACCTCTGCTTTTTTCAATCCATCCATGTTTATCCAGGATATAGATGGCGAGTTGAGATACGGCAAAGTATCTTTCACCTGTTTAAGATCATGAAATTCGCAGGACTCCCTATTGTATTCAAATAGGAATATTTTGGACTGTTCCGGTTCTTTTCGTTCCGGGCTTATTGTGGGGTTTACCTGCAGTACTTTTTTAGTACGTACCAGGTCCATCGGATTGATGAGGTAATTGAGGTAATTCTTTTTTCGCATAAAGCTACGATTTGGTTTTAAAGTCCATCGGTGAGTTCGTTTCGACAGGGCGGAGGTTCGTTTCGACAAGCTCAACGAACAGACGGTAGCACACTGAGCTTGTCGAAGTGAGGTGTTCGTTTCGGCAAGGCGGGTGTTCGTTTCGACAGGCTCAACGAACTGACGGTAGCTCACTGAGCTTGTCGAAGTGAGCTTAACGAAGAGCCCATTTAAAAATTCGCGCTTTTCGGATACCTCGGGAAAGGAATCACATCCCTGATATTCGTCATACCCGTTACAAAAAGAACCAGCCTTTCAAAACCCAGCCCGAAACCCGCATGCGGGCACGACCCGAATCTTCTCGTATCCAGGTACCAGTCCATTTCTTCAGCAGGAATGTGCATTTCTTTCATACGCCCCAGGAGTTTATCCAGTCGTTCTTCTCTTTGCGAACCACCCACAATTTCGCCAATGCCCGGCGCCAGGATATCCATGGCAGCCACCGTTTTGCCATCCTCATTCTGCCGCATGTAAAAACTCTTGATGTCTTTCGGGTAATTGGTAAGGATCACCGGTTTTTTAAAATGTTTTTCCACCAGGTAGCGTTCGTGTTCACTTTGCAGGTCAACACCCCACTCTTCCACCAGGTAATTAAACTTTTTCTTTTTATTATGGTTGCTGTTCTTTAAAATATCTATGGCTTCCGTGTACGTGATTCTTTCAAAATCATTATTCACTACAAAAGCCAGTTTGTCTAAAAGTCCCATTTCGGTTCTTTCCAAAACCGGTTTTTGTTTCTCTTCTTCTTCCAGCCGCTGCGCCAGGAACTGAAGGTCTTCCGCATTATTATCCATTGCATATTTGATAATATAACGGATGAATTCTTCCGCCAGGTTCATATTGTCTTCCAGGTCGGCAAAAGCCACTTCCGGTTCTATCATCCAGAATTCTGCCAGGTGACGCGTTGTATTGCTGTTTTCGGCTCTGAAGGTGGGCCCGAAAGTATAAATATCACTAAAAGCCATGGCCGCCAGTTCCCCTTCCAGCTGGCCGCTCACCGTAAGATTGGTACTCTTGTCACAGCCTACAGCAGGTCATGTGGTCCGGGGGCTATGTCGGCACCATTGTTCCGCC
>JANNZE010000569.1:0-5320 GCA_031410455.1 Chitinophagaceae bacterium
AATGCAATTAGGTGTTACCGGTGTAGGTTTCTTCAATGCTTTATACACAGTAAATCTTGCTCGTTAAGATTAACTTCTGATACTAAAAAAGAGGCTGCTTTGCAGCCTCTTTTTTTATACCTGATCAAAAAATATTTGCCAGATTAATGTCATGACATCATACATTCTTTATTCGAAAACCATATACAGTTCAAGGCAAATGATGGTTATTTCCAATGAAGTAAGTTCGAAAAGGAACCAATTAGATAATTCCGGTACAAGGTTGGTTTAACTGAGAATGCAACTTAAAAAACCGGTATACTTCTGCGTCCAAATACGCGAACCTATAAAACTGTCTACTTGCAAATCTGGGTTTTATAAAACTCCTTCAGATAAGCATGGATCTGTACCTCTTTACTTCCGGAGACTTTTAGTTTGGCCTGTAATGTTTCTGCTTCTGACTTTTCTGCGATCCATAACTGAATAATGTTGCTTTCTACAATGATCGTTGACATCATCGTTGATTTCATAAATGTAGAAGATGTTATTCCTGAGATAATAAAAACTATCCGGATAAAATAAGTTGAAGAAACAGGAAATAAGTTATCTGCTTACAAATAACCAGCTGAATAAATACATGCCATAACTGATTATCCCGAAAAAGGAAAATAGCAACACCTTCACGTACAGTTTATTTTTGAATGCACTGATGATGGCAAGAATGAGTGAAGAAAAGAAAATGGAAATTAATGTAATGCATGACCATTTTGTGAAGGAGTCGTATACAAAATACATATCGTGAAAATGGAGATCAGGATTACCGCTGCCTGAAATCAATCCTATTAAAAGTAAAATAGAGCAACAAGTGATAATCAGTTTAAGAGATGGAGACATTCATCTGAAATTTTACGATCATTGGAATTTTCTGATTATAGGTGATAATGCAGCGAGAGTTTATTTTAAAACTTCGCTCAGTGTTTTATCAAGAGCATCTTCCCGCAATTCCTTGGCAATGATCCGGCCTTCCGGATCTATAAGTACATTATAAGGAATTCCCTCGAACCCATATAATGCCACAGCAGCACTGTTCCAGTATTTGAGATCACTGATTTGCTGCCAGGCTAGATTGTCCTTAACAATGGCTTCCATCCATGCTTTTTTATCTTCGTCCAGAGAAACACCCAGGATGGTAAAATTTTTGTTTTTGTATTTATTATAAGCCGCAACAACATTAGGGTTCTCTCTTCTGCATGGGCCACACCAACTCGCCCAAAAATCAACCAGTACATATTTACCCCGCATGGAGCTTAAGGAATAAGGCTTGCCTTTGGTATCATTCATGGTGATATCCGGCGCCATACTTCCTATAGCAGGCCCTTGTGAAGTACCAGCCGACTCCTCCTGCTTTTGTTGTTCCCCTGCAATTTTTTTGTTGTATTGATTTACCAGTGTGATTATACCCTGGTGATTCGGGTACCGGTTTGCTAATTTTAAAATAACGGGTTTGAGTTTTGTTTCCTCCACACCCTGCGTATAGCCCAATGCAAACATGGCAACAACCGGATCGGATACAGTATCCACAAATTGTACGATATAATTTTTATATGCTTCGAAAGAAGACTGTAATTTCTGGTCTTCCGCTAAAACAGCAGAATCATTGTTTTTTGTGGTTTTCAATAATTCTATTTTCTGCTGAATGGAAGCCGCTAATTCACTTTGTGTTTGAATATAAGATAGAAAGTTTTTTAAAATTCTGTTGGCTTTTGTATTAAAATCTGCGCTGGATAAACCATCAGCTTTCAGATCAGCTTTAAATGAAATGTTTTTTGCATCATTTATAAAAATGTAGGAAAGTTTAGGATCTTCAAACAATATCCTATACATTCCTTCCTCTTCAGATACAGCAGACAAATCGCATTTCCCATTTTCTAATATTGCGGTATCCACAATGGCCGGTGCCTGTTGGGTAAAGAACAATTGTTCCAATAAAACTTTTTGCTTTTCTCCTCCTTTTACATCAGCGCTTACTGTAAATTTTTTGTCATCTGACTTTTGATTACACGAACATATTGCGATAATAAATACTATTAAAATAGTTTTTAACTGCATAATCAATTAAGTTTTTTTAAAAGTAGTTGATTTACCAATTGCATATCTGCTTTGCCTTTACTTAATTTTTTTACTTCACCTGCAAACAAACCCTGTAAAGCTTTTTTTCCTTTTTTATATTCCGCTACTTTTTCAGGCATGTTATCTAAAACATGATCAATCCATTGCAAAATTGTGTTGTCGTCTGATTGTTGAATCAGGTTCAAAGATTCTGCTAATGATTCTGCGCTTCGATCAGGTGTAAGAATCATTTCCTGCAGCAGTTTTGTAGAGGCAGTATTAACATGCAACTTCCCGGAATCTGTTAAAGCAATAAGAGCAGCTGTTTGTGTGGCTGATAATGGGAAATTGCTGAGACTGAAATTGTTTTCATTGCAATAATATTTCAAAGGACCATGTATCCAGTTGGCAACTGATTTATAATTGGGATGGTATGAAATAACGGATTCAAAAAAGGAATACGTTTCTTTATCTGCTGTCATTGCAGCTGCATCATATTCATTCAATCCGTATTCAGTAATATATTTATTTTTTATACTTTCCGGTAATTGCGGCAATGCCTCACGAAGATTGTTCAGTAATGTATCTGTAATATAAAAAAATGGGAGATCCGGTTCCGGGAAATACCTGTAATCATTTGCATCTTCTTTTGATCTCAGGGAAAATGTTATGTTCTGATCTGCATCATAACTTCTTGTTTCCTGTTCTATCGTTTCACCATGTTCTATCATATTCACCAGGCGGCCGGCTTCCAGTTCAATTGCTTTTTTTACATTCCGGATACTGTTCAGATTTTTCACTTCCACCCTGGTGCCGTACGTTGTTTCTCCTTTTAAGCGAACGGAAATATTGGCATCGCAACGCATACTTCCTTCTTCCATATTACCATCACATACATTCAGCCAGCGAACAATTTTTCTGAGTTCTGTAAGATATTCATATGCTTCATCTCCTGATCTGAGATCCGGTTCAGAAACAATTTCCAATAAAGGAACACCCGCACGGTTCAAATCGATATTCGTGAAGTCGGATTGATTGTCGTGAATACTTTTCCCGGCATCTTCTTCCATATGAATCCTGTTCAGCCGGATAGACTTTTCTTTCAGCTGTAACTTTCCTCCAATGCAAATTGGTTTTGCCTGTTGTGTAACCTGGTAACCTTTTGGAAGATCCGGATAAGAATAATTTTTTCTTTCAAAATAACTTTCTCTGTTGAAAGAACAGTTCAGCGCAAGGCCTAAAGTTATTGCAGAGGAGATCACTTCTTTATTCATCACCGGCAAAGTGCCCGGATGTGCTAAAGAAACAGTACTTACCTGTGTATTGGGTTCCGCTCCGAAGTCAGTAGGATCATTGCAGAAGATCTTGCTTTTTGTGGAAAGCTGGGCATGAACTTCCAGTCCTACTACAATTTCATATTTGTCCGTTTTTGTCACAAAACAAAAATAGGGGAAAGGCTTTATCAAAAACAAAAAGGCATTGGAAAACCAATGCCTTTAAAAATAGTTTCTACAACGTTACAGGTTGGTGGTCTTTAATTTTTTCGGAATTTTAATTTCGAACGACATATCTCTTCCGTTTCTTCTGGCTTTGATGGTATAAGAAGAAGATCCATTATTTTCCTGCAGCCATTCTCGTGCTTCGTCGGTATTGTTTATTTTTTTTCCGGCTATTTCTGTAATAACATCATCTTTTTTCAGTCCCGCCTTTTCTGCAGCAGAATTTTCATTTACGTTCACCACTTTTACACCTGAACCTTCTTCCACATCCTGGATCTTTAGTCCAAGTTTTTGCTGGCGGGGAAAAGAAGATGAAAAACTCTCCCTTAATTCATCAAAATCTCCCGGTGCAAAAGGAGCCATTGGCGCTTCAGGAGCACCCGGCACCGGCGGAACCGGAGGTATGGGGGGAATAGTAATGGTTTTACTGCCATCAGGACCAGAAAATGAGAATGTCATATTGCTTTCTGATTTCTTTTCTGCCAGAACTGCTTTTACATTCTTATCTTTTTTTCCTCTTTTGAAATATACTTTTACTTCATCACCGGCTTTCATTTTTACAACAGCATCATACAGTTCCTGTGATGTACTGATTTTTACATCTCCCAATTTATAAATGATATCATCTTTCAGCTGCCCTGCTTTTTCTGCCGGACTTTCTATTGTAATTTCTATAATGCGAACACCTTCTTCCTCTTTTTCAGTTACAACGCCCAGAAATGTTCTTGCTTTATCAACTCTGTAAAATTTTTGAAATGTATTGGAATTAAAACCAGCGCCATCGCTCATAATAATTTTTTTATTATCAAGCACAATCCCGTCTTCCTGAAATTCCATGATGGGTTTTCCATTGATGGTAATTTTGTCACCTGTAAATTCAATGGTTAGTTTAATATCCTTTTCGCCGGATTTATAGATGTTCACCTGTTCCGTCACTTTTTTATCTCCTTCCTGTGCATGTGCTTTATAGGAGAGCAGTCCGAAAAACCAGGCAGCGATGGTAAGTATTACAAATTTCATGTTGATGTTTTTATGTACGAAAGATTTAGTACATCAAATGTAAAAGGAAAATCTTAATTACGAAACTTTTCGCAAATAAAAATTTTCCTTTAACAGATCTATAACTTATAGGAGAGATTTAACTGCTGTGATAACGGCAGCTAATTGTGACGCATCCTGGCCACCGGCTGTTGCCATAGTTTTCTGACCACCACCACCTCCGCTGATCATTTTACTGATATGTTCTTTGATGATTTTGGATGCATCAAGGTTTTTAGCAACGGCCACCGTTTCACTAACACCAATAGCCACAAAAGGTTTGCCGCCAATATTGCTGCACAGCACAATTACATGATCGTGCACATGCGATTTCAGATCAAAACACAATTTTTTCAATGCATCTGCATGTGGTACTTCCACGATCTCACCTATAAAAGAAACATTATTGATGATCTCATCTTTTTGCAATAATTCATTCCTGATTCCCACGAGCTGACGGGCTTCCAATGATTCGATCCTTTTATTCAGCTGGTTATTTTCCTGCATCAAATGCTCGATCGATTTTTTAAGATCTTTCGGATTCTTTAATAATTCCTTCAGCTCCGCCAGCATAGCAGATTCACCGGCGATCATCAACTCGGCAGCATTGCCGCAAACTGCCTCAATTCTTCTTACACCTGCAGCCACAGCGCTTTCATGTATGATCCGGAACATGCCGAGTTCTCCGGTACTGC
>JANNZE010000570.1:0-10565 GCA_031410455.1 Chitinophagaceae bacterium
CCATTTTATTGCTGAATGATCTTGCAAAAAAATTCAGACGCCAGCGTTTTAAAGAAGGTGCTATTAATTTTTCATCGCAGGAAGTTCGCTTTCAGCTGGATGAAAATGGAAAACCTGTCGGTATTATTATAAAGGAAAGTAAGGATGCACATAAACTCATTGAAGAATTTATGTTGCTCGCTAACAGAACTGTGGCTGAATATATCTCCAAGATCAAAATCAACAAAGAGCCCATTCCTTTTCCATACCGTATTCATGATACTCCGGATGAAGAAAAATTAAAACCTTTTGTGGCCTTTGCCAGGAAATTCGGTTATTCATTTAATATGAATGATGAAATTTCCATCGCTAAATCTTTCAATAAATTACTGGAAGATGTGGAAGGTAAACCGGAACAGCACGTACTCGAACAATTGGGCATCCGTACTATGTCCAAAGCAAAATATACGAGTGAGAACATCGGACATTACGGCCTGGGCTTTACGCATTATTGCCATTTCACATCTCCCATCAGACGATACCCGGATGTATTGGTGCACAGGGTACTGCAGCAATGCCTCGAAAAAAATCTGCAGATCGATAAAAAGATGGAAGAGAAATGTAAACACTGCAGCGATAAGGAGAGAGGTGCCATGGAAGCAGAACGTGCTGGTAATAAATACAAGCAGGTGGAATTCATGCAGCAATACCTGGGAGAAGAATTTGAAGGTATTATCAGTGGCGTTTCTGCATTTGGATTCTGGGTAGAAACGATTGAACACAAATGTGAAGGGTTGGTAAGTGTAAAAGATCTGAGTGATTATGATGATTTCCGACATGATGACGAAAATTATTGTCTCATCGGATTGCGAACGAAAGTTGCGTTCAGAATGGGCGATAAAGTAAAAATAAAAGTGGTGGCGGCCAATCTTGTAAAAAGGCAGCTTGATTACGAATGGGTAAAAGAAGTTGCCAAACCGGCAAAGAAGAAAAAAACTGAGGAATAAATGCCGGCGATTTTACCGGTGGCCTGACCAATACTAATTGCAATGAAGAATTTTAGTTCCTTATTACAGGAATTTGAAGCTTATTTTAAAGCAGAACATTTTCCGGCAGAACCAGAAAAATTATACGATGCATCCCGTTATATTCTTGCACTGGGAGGTAAACGTGTGCGACCGGTTTGTGTTTTAATGGGCAATGAACTGTTCACCGATATTCATACGGATGCCTTTAACGCTGCTACTGCCATTGAACTTTTTCACAACTTCAGCCTGGTTCACGATGATATCATGGATAAAGCGCCACTGCGCAGAGGCATGCCTACCGTTCATGTTAACTATGGCGAATCCACTGCATTATTATGCGGTGATGTGATGCTGGTGGCAGCTTATGATTATCTCAATAAAGTAAAGAATGATCATTTTCACCAGATCATTCATCTTTTCAACAAAACTGCCAGAGAAGTTTGTGAAGGACAACAAATGGACATGGATTTTGAATCAAGGGAATCTGTAAGTTTTGAGGAGTATGAAAAAATGATCACCTTAAAGACATCTGTTTTACTGGCAGCCAGTTTACAGATCGGTGCAATCATTGGAGGTGCAGGTGATGGCAACCAGCAACACTTGTATGAATTCGGTAAAAACCTGGGTATGGCTTTCCAGGTGCAGGATGATTATCTCGATGTATTCGGAGATCCTGAAAAATTCGGTAAACAGGTGGGTGGAGATATTCTTTCCAATAAAAAAACTTTTCTGCTGATCCATGCGCTGGATGTTGCCACAGGGGAAGATCGGAAACAACTTCAGGCATTGCTGCAAACAAACCCTTATGATAAAGTTGAACAGGTGCTGAACATTTTTAAAAAATGCAAAGTAGATACCTGGGCCCAACAACTCAAAGAACAATATTATAAAGCAGCACTGATACACCTGGAGAAAATAGCAGTGCTGACTGTAAGAAAAAAAGAATTACAATTTTTAGCGGAATATCTTTTGAATCGTCAGAATTAAAATAAAAAGATCATTAATATGAGCAAATCACTTTTTCGCCGTAAGAATATAGCCAGCCTGATGGCTGATGCATCGGAAGCTGATGATCTTCACCAGGGAGCCCATGGACTTAAAAGAGTTTTAACTTTAAAAGACCTTACTTTTTTCGGGATAGCCGCTATCATTGGTGCCGGTAGTTTCAGTAGTTTGGGTGGTGCCGTTTTTAATGGTGGTCCCGGTGTAATCGTATTGTTCATCATAACTGCCATAGCATGTGCCTTCACCGCATTTTGTTATTCTGAATTTGCAAGTCGTATACCTGTGGCAGGTAGCGCATACACTTATGCATATGCAAGTTTCGGAGAATTGTTTGCCTGGATCATTGGATGGGCACTGATCATGGAATATTCTATCGGCAATATTTATGTGGCCTATAGCTGGAGTGATTATTTTACTTCATTTTTATCCAACATGAATATGCATGTTCCTGCATATTTATCCACCAGTTATTTTGAAGCAAAGCGTGGCATTGCCGAAGGAACCACCAATTTGGAAATCATCAATGCTTGGCGAACTGCTCCTATGGTGGGTTCATTAAGGATCATCTTTGATCTACCTGCAGTTATTATCAATTTACTGATCACTGCACTCGTTTTCCGCGGCATTAAAGAAAGCAGGAATTTCAGCAATGTGATGGTTATCCTGAAACTGGCCGTTGTTTTACTGGTGATCCTGGTTGGCGGTTACCTGATTTTCTCTAACGGATTAACACCCAACTGGACGCCTGTAAATGATGAGGGAATTCATAAATTTATGCCGAATGGTTTTGGTGGAGTGATGATGGCCGTGAGCAGTGTATTTTTTGCATACATTGGTTTTGATGCAGTAAGTGTACTGGCTGAAGAAAGTAAAAATCCGCAGCGTGACCTACCTCGTGGAATGATATTATCACTTGTGATCTGTACAGTTGTGTATATTTTATTATCTCTTGTTCTTACCGGCGCCGTACATTATAAAAAATTCGATGGTGTTGGGGATCCACTGGCTTTCATTTTTGAAAAAGGAAATCTGAACGTTGCCTGGATGCAGACACTCGTATCTGTTTGTGCAGTGATCGCCATGACAAGTGTATTGCTTGTTTTTCAAATGGGACAGCCGAGGATCTGGATGAGCATGAGCCGTGATGGTTTGCTGCCGCCGGTTTTCCAGCGGGTACATCCCAAATTCAAAACGCCTTCTTTCGCTACCATAATTACAGGTTTGGTAGTTGGTATCCCTATATTTTTTACCGACAAAACATTTGTGCTGGATTTTACCAGTATTGCAACACTGTTTGCTTTTGTACTCGTTTGCGGTGGTGTATTGCTCATTCCTGTAAAAGAAAAAGTGGCCGGTCGTTTTCACATTCCATATATCAACGGACAGTTTATTTTTCCACTTATAGTTTTAGGTGCGATGGCAGTTCTTGCATTTTATAGCAAGACCTATTTTTCAGATATGTTCAATTTTGATCTGAGTACAAATACCGAATACCTCGAACATAAAGTTTCATTCCTTGATCTCAAAACCGGGCAGATCAGTTTGATCATATTCTGGATGGTGGCAGTTTTGTTGTCTATCATCACTTTCATAAAAAAATATTCCCTTATTCCATTAATGGGTGTTACTACCTGTTTGTATTTATTAACCGGAATGAGTAAAAGTAACTGGGCATGGTTTCTTGCCTGGTTGTTACTGGGAATTATATTTTATTTTTTATACGGCTATAAGCGCAGCAAACTGGCCAGCTGATCTTTAAACTATTTGGTCATTTTTTTGTTCCTTTTCTTATTATGAAATACCAGGTTGGAGATA
The DNA here is from genome assembly GCA_031410455.1 of Chitinophagaceae bacterium. Taxonomy (GTDB): domain Bacteria; phylum Bacteroidota; class Bacteroidia; order Chitinophagales; family Chitinophagaceae; genus Ferruginibacter. The sequence goes on from JANNZE010000570.1 coordinate 3,828, forward strand.
AAATAATTGTATTGCATTCTGATGAAGAAGGCAAAGTGATAGACATTTTGAATGAGAAAATGGTGATGATAGAAGTAAGAGGAGTGAAGTTTCCTGCTTACATGGACCAGATAGACTTTCCTTATTTTAAAATGTTCACACAAAAGAAGATTGTTGAAAAGAAAAAGATCTTTGTAGATCAGATCCGCCAGGAGAAAAAATTTAAAAAACAAAAAACCGGCGATGGTGTACACATCAACCTGATCCCGGTTTTTGATAAAGATGTTTTTGAAGATGATGTAGTGGATAAATTACGCATCTATTTAGTGAATCAGGATGAAGTTGCTTATCATTTCGATTATCATTTATACTTCTCAGGTGAAGTGAATTTTCAATTGAAAAATACGATCGAACCCTTGTCGGATTTTTATCTGCATGATATTGATTTCGAAGATGTGAATGATGGTCCTAAATTCAATGTTGAATTTTCACTGGGAATTCCTGATAAAAAGAAAGCTCCCTATTTTGAAACTTCTCTGAAATTAAAGGCGAAGCAGGTCTTTAAAAAAATCGAAGAAATTCAGATAAACAACCAGCCTTCTTTTACATTCCCTTTGTTCGATTTTTATCCTGATAAACAACAGGAAGAAAAAGTAGATATGACTGGCTTGAGTAAAGCAGGTTTTCGGGTATATGATGCTTCAAAAGGCTCACGACATCTGCCGCCGCCAAGATCAGTGGTGGATTTGCATGCAGATAAACTTACCAATGACTGGGAGGATATGAACGCTGCTGAAATTCTGCATATGCAATTGCAAAGTTTTGAAACTTATTACGATCTTGCCGTAGCCCACAACCAAATGGAACTGATCGTTATTCATGGAATAGGTGAGGGAACGCTCAGAGATGAAATTCACCAGCGTCTCAAACTGAAGAGAGAGGTAAAATCATTTGTAAATCAATTTCACCATCTGTACGGTTATGGTGCAACCGAAATATTTTTCAATGTGAAATAGATTTGTTACGCCGGCATAGATTTATTCATCAGCATTCGTCCCGCTTTTCATTCCAAGCCGCTTTGCGGGCTTTCCATTACAATCGGGCGTATTATTTCAACTGTTTGAACTTTGTTCAGCTGTAAAAAAGCAGAAGCCGGTTTACCCGGCTTCTGTATATATCGGAAAGGAAAATAATTAGTCCTCTTCTTCTTCTTCTTCCGCAGCTTCAATATTGATATCATTTTCTGCAATATTGGTCAACAATGAATCTGCTTCTTTTTCTTCTTCCAGTGTTTCTGATAATAAACCGGAAACCTCATCCATACCAAGCGTAGTGGCCAATTGCGCCAATCCGCCATACGTTGCGATTTCATAATGTTCAATTTTCTGAGCAGCCAGTATCAGTCCTACATCCCTTGTACTCGTTCCTTTCGGCGTTTCCTCAATAATGCTGTCGCCTTCTTTGGTAAGGCCTGCCATTGCTTCACATTTTTTTGCCTGTGCTTTTTTGCCCATCATTTCAAAAACCTGTTCAAGACGGGTGATCTGGTTACGCGTAACTTCCAGGTGGCCGGCAAAAGCTGCTTTCAATTCTTCAGCAGTAGCTGCTTTCTGCATTTTGGGAATTGCTTTCAATAAATGTTTCTCAGCCCAGTAAATGTCTTTAAGGCTTTCATTGAATAATTCTAACAGTAAAGTAGAGTCTGATACCTGGTTTTGTTTTTTTGTTGCTGTTTTCTTTGGAGCAGCTTTACTACCTGCTTTTTTTGTTGCTGTGGAAGCCATAATTAAAATTTTAATGTTCGTTGATGTGTAATTTGTAAGATTTAAACTGAAGTATGTTTCATATAAAAAGTAAATTTCATGCCAATCAATCATTTCGTGTTTTGAAACGCAAAGAGGCTGTAATTAAATATTATGCTCTATGGCTGAAAATAAATCTGTTGATTTTTGCGAATGATAATGGGAATAAAAATGCACAATGATTTACTTTTTATAAGTGTAAATTTGTATTACTATCAGCCGGCTATCGCTCTGAAAAGAGAGGAAAGTCCGGACAGCAAAGGGCAGCATACCGGTTAATGGCCGGCTTTTCTGCAAGTCAGAAAAAGAGAAAGTGCCACAGAAAATAACTGTCAGGTGCAAACCTGATGAGGGTGAAAACGTGAGGTAAGAGCTCACGGTATTGCCTGGTAACAGGCCGTACGGGTAAACCTTATGCGCTGTAATGCCACGTAAACCCTGTATGAAACGGCTCGTTTCTTCCTTCGGGAGCAGGGAGGGTAGGCAGCAAGATTTCTTCAGTAATGAAGAAGCCAGATAAATGATAGCCGTTCCATTGGAATAACAGAATCCGGCTTATGGCTGATAGTATTTTTTTCTTTTTTACAGAAAATATCTTTTTTCTGTTTCTTTCCAGTCGTCCTGTATAAAACTGTAATACACGGAATCACGAATGGTTCCGTCTTTATTCACTACATGTTTCCTGAAAACACCTTCCCGTACAGCGCCTAATTTTTCCATGGCACGCTGCGATCTTACATTCAGCAAACTCGTCTTTAATTCAATGCGGTTCAGGTTGAGTTTTTCAAAACCATATTTCAACAACAAATGCTTGCAGGCTTTATTTAAACCTGTTCCCTGGAATGCGGGCGCATACCATGTCCAGCCGATCTCCAGTCTCTTGTGAGGGACAACGATGGAACCATAGCGGGTGCTTCCTGCATAAGTTTGTGTCTCTTTATCAAATACGGCAAAGGCATGCGTAAGCCCATTTTGTTTTTCCGTTAAAGCCGTAGCAAAATATTTTTCAAAATCCTGTTGAACAACTACGTTGTCAATCATGTATTTCCAGAGATCTGTATGCAGAGCAAGTGGAAGTAAAAATCCGAAATGCTTTTGTTGAAGCGGCTCCAGGCGTACGCGATCATTTTCCAATTCTGTAAATGAAAAGGTAACAGGTGTTGATTGTTGTTTAATGATATCCGCAACAATTTTATCAATAGGAAGTGAAACAGTTTCTTCCGAAAAATTTTCCCAGTCAATGAAACGAAAGGTTTCAGTTTCGCCGGTGAGCGCATGTTGCAGCAATTGCTGTTCATCAAACTCAAAAGGTATTTGTCTTAGTGGTACTTTGATTTCTTCCAGAGCTTTTACGGTATAATAGATGCTGATGATCTGGTGTTCTTTGTTGAAGGCACTTTGCTGAAAAAAATCGGTTGTATATAAATGTCCGGTTATTTCTACCCGTAAATTCATCTCTTCCATGAATTCCCGTTTCAGGCAATCAAGGGTTCCTTCACCTTTCTCCAGCCCGCCGCCACAGAATTTTGTGATCCGCATTTCTCTTACCAGTTCATCCGATACCAAAACCTGCCGGTTTTCATTGATCAGAATTCCATACACGCGTACGTTGAACATTACACTTTATTTGTACGACTGAAAAATTTATAAATGGCAATACCCAGTATGATAAAGGATATGATCAGCGGAATCCAGAATGCATAATTGGAATGCTGAAAAGGCAGGGGAACATTCATTCCGTAAATACTCGCGATCAATACCGGGATGCTAAGGAAGATCGTAATGGTACTGAGTCTTTTCAAAACTTCATTCTGGTTGTTACTGATGATGCTGGCGAATGCATCCAGCGTACTGCTGAGTATGTTCGTATAGGTGTTCGCTGTTTCCAGTCCCTGCGAAGTTTCAATGATCAGATCATCCAGAAAATCTTTTTCCTGTTCACTCATATTCAGGAAATTGGTTCTCGCCAGTTTCATCATCAGTAATTCATTACTGCGTAAAGCCGTCACGAAATATACCAGGCTTTTCTGTATGCGCATCAGTTGAAATAATTCTTCATTTCTGTTGGCAGCATATAATTTTTGTTCCAGTGCATTTCTCCTCTGGTTGATCTCTTTCAGGTGTTCCTGGAAATTGGTAGTGATCTTTTCAAAAATCTTCAGCACCATCATATTCGGTTTGTCAGGCTGTCGGTTTTGAAAACTGTTCAGGAATTTTTTGATCGCTTCATTTTCAAAAGAATTCACCGTTACAACGTGTTCGCCGGTTAAAATGATACATATAGGAATGGTAATGTAAAAAGCATCACTATCGTTGAATGAATTATTTTCTGTGGGCGTTTTGATCACAATCAGTTTCACGTCGCCTTCTTCTTCATAACGGCTCCTTTCATCTATATCCAGGGAATCTTTTAAAAAGTCAAGTGGTATATTCAGACTTTTACTCAGTTCACTGAATTCTTCCTGTCTAAGCGGCGGAAGAATATTCACCCATGTTCCGGGATCGGCTCTTTCAACGGCTACTGTTTTCTGATCATGGATTTTAAAGTACTGTATCATGCCGTTAATTTATTTCGGTTTCTCCTTTAAATACAAATGTTGCTGGTCCGCAAAGCCAGATATTTTCAAACTGGTCATCATCAGTTTTAATGTATTCCACGGAAAGCATACCGCCCGGAGTTTTTACTTTTACCTGGTTAAAGCCCCGGTAATTGTGGGCACTCATTAAAGCGGAAGCGGTAACACCCGTTCCACAACTGTAGGTTTCATCTTCTACCCCGCGTTCATATGTTCTTACAAAGATCTGGTCTTCTTCCAGGTTTTGGACAAAATTCACATTGATTCCTTCTTTTTTATAAGGATTGCTGTACCTGATCTCTCGTCCGTTTTCCACTACATTGGCCTCTGCAAGATCGTTTATAAATTTTACATAATGCGGAGATCCTGTATTCAGTACGCAGTTACCATGAATATCCTCAACTGAATTTACATCCTGCATTTTTAGCCTGATCATACCATGGTTATCTATTTCTGCTTCGTGAGGGCCGTCTGCCGCCAGGAATTTATACGTATAATTGTGAATACCCCTGTCATAAGCAAATTTCACCATACAACGTCCACCATTGCCGCACATAGTTCCGTTTTTGCCATTTGCATTATAATAAATCATTTCAAAGTCATAACCATCTTTATGCTGCATCACCAGCAGGCCATCTGCGCCAATACCAAAGCGGCGGTGGCATAAATGCCTGATCGTTTCTTCAGAAAGGGAAGGTGCATCACCTTTCAGGTTGTCGATAATGATAAAATCATTTCCGGTTCCATGGTATTTATAAAAAATCATACGTTCTTTTTAATCGTTGGATGCAATTTTATCCTCTATGATCTCCAGTGATTGGCGGATCATATTGTCCACCAGAGTTTCGCCGTCTTTTGTAAATTCTTTGGAGATCCTGTTGGCAACTATAGCACTGATGGAAAGGCATTGATGTCCCAGCACTTTACTCATTCCATATAATGCAGATGTTTCCATTTCAAAATTACTGATGCGGTGCTGACCAAAGGCGAATGTAGTGAGTTTGTCAATGAGATTCGGCTGAGATAATCCCATTCTCAGTACACGTCCCTGGGGACCGTAAAAACCCGGGCAGGTAACGGTGATGCCAGCGTGATAACCCGCTACAAAATTTTTCAGTAATGAGGCACCGGCACCATTTATATAAGGAGCAGATATGCCACCGTGCAATTGTGTATGCGTGCTGAATGCCTGCAAGATCTGTTTATCTTCTTCGTTAGGGTTACTCTTATAAAAATTCATCAGGTTATCCAGACCCAGTCCATGTGTACTGGCTACATAACTGTCAATAGGAATTTCCTGTTGCAGTGATCCGGATGTACCCAGGCGGATGATATTCAGGCACCGGAGGTTTGGTTTGATGGTTCTTTTTTCAAGATCAATGTTTGTTAAAGCATCCAGTTCATTTAAAACGATATCTATGTTATCTGGACCAATACCCGTACTCACAACAGAAATTCTTTTTGTACCGATCGTGCCCGTATGTGTGATGAATTCACGGTGATTATTTTTAAACTCAATTTTATCGAAGTATTTACTAACTTCCTTTACTCTGTCCGGATCACCAACAGTTATAATAGTACCTGCAATTTCTTCTGGCCGGCAATTGAGGTGATAAATGGCTCCCCGGTTGTTTAAAATCAGTTCCGATGCTGCAATTATATTCATAATCAAATTTCTGTTGTTATTTTAGATAAAAGTAATTGATAAAATTACTATTTTTGCCATCCAGTTGTAATAACACAAATGGTCGGATGGCCGAGCGGCTAGGCAAAGCTCTGCAAAAGCTTCTACAGCGGTTCGAATCCGCTTCCGACCTCACGAAAAATGCCCCGGTGAACGGGGCTTTTTATATGAATAAATACTATCATTATACAGGCCTGCTTTGTTGTTTATTGCTGATCGCTGCGTGTTTTATGCCGTGGACTCATTATAATAACATCAATGAAACCTTTAACGGCTTTAACGTAAAGAGATTTTCCACCGGTAATTATTATGGAAAGGCGGGTAGGATCATTACAGGAGCCACAGTACTGATCTTTATTTTCATGATGCTCCCGAAATTATGGGCCAAACGTGTGAACCTGTTTTTATCGGCTTTACTGTTTGCTTATTGTATTCGCACCTATATCATTTTTACCAACTCTTTGTTTCCGGGTGAAGTAGAAAAAAAAGCAGGAATATATCTTATCATGATATTGTCATTCCTGCTTTTGTTAACCTCAGCGTTCCCTAAAAAGGAACATACTTTATAATTATTTAGCCTTTTCTTTCACCCAGGTATCTTTCAGCGAAACCGTTCTGTTGAATACCATTTTATCAGGCGTAGCATCTTTATCGAAGCAGAAATATCCCTTTCTTAAAAACTGGAATTTCGTATCCC
>JANNZE010000571.1:0-3373 GCA_031410455.1 Chitinophagaceae bacterium
AAAAAAGAAGATGCCGGATTGCTCCGGCATCTTGTATAAAAAGGCAAAAAATTAATTAAGGAAGTAAAATAGTTACTGGTGTACCGCCATCAACTGAAATAGTTGCCTGGCGATCGCAGGTGCCATTTCCGTAATCCAATAACACAGTATGGTTTGGTCCTGCAAATTGAATAGTGCCACGATCAATATTAGGGCAGATCACTTTTTTTCTGAGGGTGGTTAAAACAGTAGCTGTACGTGTTGCACCATTGCTGTTTGTAACCGTGCTGTTTCCGGTGATTTCGAATATATCATCCAACAAAATTCTTGGTGTTCCGTTCCCTTCTGTTTGTGTAACATTTTTAACGCCGGAATGCAGCCAGAATCTTCCGTTGGGAGCGGTGATCTTTCCGTTTGTTACCGTTCTTTCCCAGCTTCTTCTAGGAGGAATGGTAGTATTTCTCCAGGTAACGGTTCCTTCTTTTTTATAACCCTGAACATAATAATTATCAAACGTCATGGTAGCTACACTGCCCGGCCTTCTCAGTGTGTCAGATAAGGTCACAATTATTTTCCCTGATCTTAACACGCCGTTGCTGCTGGTACAACCTGCAGGTCCAAAATCAATAGTGATCGTTTTAGGAAATCCGGATAGCGGGGTTACGGTAACGGTAGCGCAGCTTAATGTATTGTTGGTAGAGGATGCGTCTGTAATACGGCCACCCATAAGGTTATTGTCAACAGTGGCTTCATCCAGTACATCATTGGCGTCTTCCAGTAAATAATCTGTAACTGCCTGGTCTTTTGATGACTGTATCGTGATCTCCTGTTCTGTTTCTACAGGATTATCATTGGTTTTTTTGCAGGAAGTAAATGCGGCTAATGCAACAGCGGCAATCAGGAATGTGTGTTTTGCTTTCATGTTTTATTTTTTTGTTAAGATCTGACGAAGACTTTTCAAATATGTTTAATATGCAGCATAATAATTTTTATGTATTTGAGCAGACCACCCTGGTTTTTACAAAAATGGTATTCAGACGGGATCTGGAAAGGTAAGGATGAAAAAGCTATTTATATCACTTTTGATGACGGTCCTCATCCGGAAATAACTTCATTTGTACTGGACGAATTGAAAAAATGGAATGCAAAGGCAACTTTCTTTTGTATCGGAAAAAATGTTCAGCAGCATTTTCAAATGTACAGGCGCATTATTGATGAAGGTCATTCTGTGGGAAACCATACCCAGCATCACCTGAATGGCTGGAAAACAGGTGATGAAATCTATCTGAATGATATAAAACAAGCTAAAACATTCATAGATAGCAGGATATTCAGGCCACCATATGGAAGGATCTCAAAATTTCAAATGGCACAGTTAGCAGCACCGGTTTTTAAAATGCGCTGTGTAATGTGGAGTTTATTATCGGGCGATTTTGACATCGATTTATCACCCCTCAAATGTAAAGAACAATTAATGCTGAAAAGCAGGGGAGGTGATATTGTTGTGTTTCACGATAGTGAAAAAGCATTTGATAGATTATCGGTGGCATTACCCGTGTTCCTGAAACACTGTGAAGACAAAGGGTGGCGTTTTGCAAAAATTGATGAATTGTTGTAAAAAAGATGGGCCTGGGTAGAAACCCTGGCCCGTTTTTAATCCGTACCCTATGAAAACTGGCTCCAATATAGTTTTTTTTTTAAATAAATAAATTTTATTTTCTCAAAAATTGAAGTTCAGCCATCAACGTTAAATCCTTGTGTATAAACTAATTAAATAATATGATTGATTCACATTGCCATTTATATCTGGAAGAATATTCGGGAGATATTAATCAGGTAATCTCAAAAGCAGCATTGGCGGGAGTTTCAGCATTTTATTTGCCGGCTATTAATTCTGACACGCATCATTCAATGCTGGATCTTGAAAAAAAATTTCCGGCTTGTCATTCAATGATGGGCTTACATCCGTGTTATGTAAAAGAAAATTTTTTGAATGAATTGCAGATCGTTGAAGAATATTTAACCCAACGCTCTTTTTGTGCCATTGGAGAAATCGGATTGGATTTTTATTGGGATACAACGTTTAAAGAACAGCAATACCATGCTTTTCATACCCAGATAGAAATGGCTTTAGCATACAGGATTCCCATTGTTATACATTCCCGTAATGCCACACGTGAATGTATTGATGTGGTTAAGCAATACTCACAAAAAGGTCTGAAAGGGATATTCCATTGTTTTGGAGGAAGTATGGAAGAAGCGAATGATATAATAAGTTGTGGTTTTTTATTAGGCATTGGCGGTGTGGTTACCTATAAAAATTCCGGACTGGCAGATGTGCTTGTTCATATAGATACAAAACATTTAGTACTGGAAACGGATGCACCTTACCTGACGCCTGTTCCGTTCCGGGGAAAAAGAAATGAAAGTGCTTTTCTCACTTTCATTGCTCAGAAAATTGCGGACTTAAAAAATATTTCCGTTACTGAAGTGGAAAGGATCACAGATGCAAACGTTCTTGATTTGTTTCATTAAAAAAGGGTGAGCTGACTGGCAGATGAAACGGCTTCAAGGGAACGTACAGGCTTACCTATTCTGTACAAAGCACTTTCCCTGTCCCTCGATGCTACAACCACCTGGGTAGTACCTGCATATCTACGAAACAGGTCTCCGGCAAGTACCGGGCAATTATTTTGTTTGGAAAGGTGTGATAAAATCAGGTGCGATAATTTTTTAGACCGGTATTTTGTAAATAATTCAACAGCCTGATTATTGGACAAATGACCCTTTCCGTCACTGATCCTTTTTTTGAGGTAAAAAGGATAATTTCCGTTCCTCAGCATTTCTTCATCGTAATTAGCTTCCAGGAAAACGGCATGGCATTGCCGGAAGTAACGGATTGTTTCTGCACATATTGCACCGATATCTGTTAATACACCAACTTTAACCTGTGCATCTTCCACTATAAAACTGTGTGGGTCGATGGCATCGTGAAATTTAGGAAATGCAGTGATGCTGAGTTTACCGATACAGCAAGGCTGATGTGGGTTGAAATTATTCTTAAGTGCCAGTTCAATATTCAGTTTACCGTTCTGATGTGTATGGTCTGTTATATAAACCGGTAACTGGTATTTGGAAGAAAGTGTTTCAAGGCCTTTGATATGATCGGTATGTTCATGTGAAATAAAGATGGCCTTAATTATTTTAATGTCTATTCCCAGCCGTTGTAATCGTATCTCTGTTTCTTTACAGGAGATACCTGCATCCACTAAAACGGCCTCTTCGCCATTGCCAATATAATAGCAATTTCCATTACTGCCCGAATTAAGAGAAGCGATCTGAAGTGACATGTGCAAAGAAAACATTTATAATGTTTTCCGTATCTAACTAATTT
>JANNZE010000572.1:0-1777 GCA_031410455.1 Chitinophagaceae bacterium
GTTGTCTTTTTGTTTTGCTAATACGGTATTTAAACTGTCTTCAACTCTGTTTTGCGCTACTGTTACGGTAGCAAAGAAGCAGCAAATCAGAAACAAATACTTCATCATTTATTATAACACATGTTAATGGTTACAATTTAAGGACTTTCACCGGGGTATTAATATTATTGATTTTTATATTGACAATGTAAGTTCCGGTAACAAGACGGCTTACATCAAGTGATAAACGTTTTGATGAAAATTTATTCACCGGAACGCTGTATGTTTTACCCGATGCATCAGTCACCATAATTTTCTGCGAAGTAATGATGCCTTCCTGCACATTGATGATACATTCATTGCTTACAGGATTCGGATAAACCTGAACATTCCCTTCCATCACCATGGTTTCCGATTCATCCTTCACGGGAACAGAAGATCTTGCAGTGGTTCCGCATTTATTGGATGTGGAACTTGCATTACTGGCAGTTGATGTTTTCTGGTTTCCGTTATAAGTGATCAGCGTCCATTTTAAACTGTTTCCATTGAAAGGCAGATTAAATGAGCCACCGGAAGGCAGGAAGATAATGGGTTGCTGACCTGAATATCCTGATGATGTAATGAAATTATTGTTACCTATAGGAACATATACCACTGTAGCATTTGGATTTTCATATCTGAAACGAGCCAGGTATTTATAACCTGAAGGATGCCCGATGAGTGTATCCACACACACTAAAACAGGTTTCACATTCTTTGCATTTCCTCCTTTAGGATTTACATATAAAGTACCATTCTGGTAACTAAACTGGTAATTAACAGAATTCAAACCGAGTGCAGAAGGAACGATCGTGTATGTTCCTGCCACACCTGTATATCCTAAGAGTGTAAATGTTGGATTGTTGGTGATCTTCGTCTGATCATTATTTATAAAACCGGTATATGTTGCAGTAAATGCCGGTAAGGCATCTCCCTGGAAGATCACTTTATCATCGGCTTTAACAATCAGCGTACGCTTATTTACAGTAAGAATTCCTCCCTGAAGATTCAATGCATAATTTGCCGCGGAACCACCTGTGATATTGATCGGATACGTACCAGAATTTGAACTGGTTGTTGCAGAGCATGATGCTAATGGCAATGAACTTAATGCAGATACAACCTCACCATTTACAAAACCGGAATAGGTGATGCTGAATACCGGATTTGCCGTACCATACAATTTAAAGGTATCTACTGCTTTTGCAATGAGATTTGCCTTGTTGATGGTTAAGACAGATTGTTTAAGGTTGAAATCATAATTCACAGCAACTCCGCCTGTTAAATTGATCGGATATGTGCCCACAGTAGAGTTGATGGTTGCGTTGGTAGATGCCACCGGCTCTGATATCAGGTCTGATACATCATCGCCATTTTTGAAACCTCCGTACAGGATCCTGAATGCAGGTTCTGTTGCACCGTATGTTCTGAATGTATCAGCTGCAATTGCATTCAGAATAGCTTTCTTAACCGTAAGTATTCCATTCTGTAAAACCAGGTTATAGTTTGGTGCCGATCCGCCGGACAAAGTAATATTATACGTTCCTGCATCAGATAAAATATCAGCATTTATTGCAGCCGTTGGAACTGTAATGGATGATACATTATCACCAGCAATAAATCCTGAATAGGCGATCCTGAAAACCGGGTTTACATTGCCATAAGTTCTGAAAGTATCCACTGCTTTTGCGTTAAGGGTTGCTTTTCCGATTGTAAGAATACCAGGCTGCAGATTAAAATTATAATTTGCCGCTGTACC
>JANNZE010000573.1:0-6583 GCA_031410455.1 Chitinophagaceae bacterium
AGATCCGCACATCCTTACCGGCAATATGATCAGCGATCATGTAAAAGGGAAAAAAATGTATGATTTTGAGAAAAGAATTGTGAATGGTATCAGGCTGCACAGGAAAATAGATGCCTATACGGACAGTCATCCCGAAACAAAAATCATCCGGTCATTTTTTACAGATGCATATGGTTTATACCATGCGGTATTTTCAGATGTGGTCTGCGATTATTTCCTGGCGAATGATCCGGAAATTTTTCCTGCTGAATCAGGATTGAAGGATTTTTCACATTCCTGTTATGAAATCTTAGACGAATTTCAAACTGTATTACCGGAATCATTCAGAATACTATTTCCTTACATGAAACAGTACGACTGGCTATACAATTACCGTTTCCACCCTGGTATTGAAAAAAGTTTTGCAGGCCTGGTAAGAAGAGCGAAATATATGCATGAATCAGAAACTGCATTCCGGATCTTCAGGGATAATGAAGAAGAAATGCGCCTTGTCTATCAAAAATTCTTTCCGCAACTTGTTTTTTTTACCGCTGATACATTACAGCAAATTGTAACAAACGATTGATATATCTTTGAAAAAATTACCGGATGAAAATTTTTTTGCTGGTTGTAAGTTTATTTGGTTACTCTTTTTCCGGAGCACAGAATAAATACCCGCAGGTTGATACATCACCACTCGACATAATTTATTATCCTGCAAATTACCCTTTGTTAAAGGTGCAGGAAAAAACAACCGAACCCCTGGTGGCCCGGGTTATTTTCAGCCGCCCGCAAAAGAACGGAAGGGCGATCTTTGGTGAGCTGATAGAATATAATAAAGTGTGGAGACTTGGTGCCAATGAATCTACCGAGATCGAATTTTTCCAGAATGTTACGATCAATAATGTAAAGGTGAAAAAGGGCAGGTACAGTTTATTTGCCATACCTGCAGAAAATAAGTGGACCATAATCATCAATAAAGAAACCGATTCGTGGTGAAGTTTTAAATATGACAGCCTGAAAGATATTTTAAGAGCTGAGGTTCCAGTAGAAAAAACGGAATCCACAGATTTTCTTTCTATGATGTTTGATAAAAAAGAAAATAAAATCGCTTTGATGATCGCATGGGATAACGTGCAGGTTTCATTGCCAATCTTATTATAATATGAAATGTAATTATCTGTTTTTGGCCGTTATTGTTTTTGTAACATCCTGCAAGGATCCGAAGCAAAACAACAATGGTAATGTAATGACCGACTCACTGGTAACAAAACCAAATCCGTATGTGAATGCAGATCAGTCGCCGATGGATATGAGTTATTTTCCGGCTGATTATCCTTTGAAAATGATGGAAGGAAAAACTGCCGGCATTTTATCTGCAAGAGTTATTTACAGCCGTCCGCATAAAAAACACAGGCAAATATTCGGTGATACAGATGCAAGTTTGTGCCGCTATGGAAGAGAATGGAGGCTGGGCGCTAATGAAGCGACAGAGATCGATTTCTTTCGCGACGTATATATCAATAATACAAAGTTGGCCGCCGGGCAATACATCATCTATTGTATTCCATTCCAGGATAGATGGACGATCGTACTCAATACCAAACTGCACACATGGGGTTTACACATGGACCCCACAAAAGATATTTTCAGAACAGATGTAAAGGCGGAAACACAAAATCCTCCCATCGAAGATTTTACCATGGTATTTCTTCCTGCGTCTTATGGAACAGATCTTTTAATGAGCTGGGATAATGTAAAAATTTCTTTACCTATCGCCTTCACACCTCAATAATCCATTATGTGCGGCATTGCCGGTATCATCTCAATGAAAGAATCAAACGTTCTTCAGCAGGATCTGCAGAAGATGGCGGATGTTTTGAAACACCGCGGTCCTGACGGAGAAGGATTCTGGATCAGCCCCGCTCAGCATTGTGGTTTTGCGCACCGGAGATTATCCATTCTGGATCTTACCGATGCAGCCAGGCAACCCATGCATTATCTCAACAGGTACACCATCGTTTATAATGGAGAGATCTATAATTTCCGCGAACTGAAGAATGACCTGATGAAACAGGGCTACCAGTTCCGTTCTGCCGGAGACACAGAAATTATTTTAGCAGCATACGACTGCTACAAAGAAAAATGCCTCGATTATTTTGATGGCATGTTTGCCTTTGCATTGTGGGACGAGAAGACGCAGGTGTTATTTTGTGCCCGCGACAGGTTTGGTGAAAAGCCTTTTTATTATACGCAGTTCAATGGTGATTTTTATTTCGGAAGTGAGATGAAGGCTTTATGGGCTGCAGGAATTCCTAAAAATACAGATCAGAAAATACTGCTTAATTATTTGTCGTTGGGCTATGTGCAGAATGCTGCAGAAAAATCACAGACATTTTATTCAGATATTTTTTCTTTGTCGCCGGCACATCACCTTACTATTGATTTGCAAAAAAAATCTTTTCAGATAAACGGATACTGGGATATCGACAAACAGGCATGTATCAAAATAAGTGAGAAAGATGCCATTGAGCAGATGGATCATTATTTAACTGAAAGTGTTTTCAAAAGATTGCGCAGTGATGTGCCTGTAGGCGTTTCACTTAGCGGTGGCCTTGACAGCTCAACGATATGCAGTTATATTCATAAAATTGTTCCCAACAAAAAACTACATTCTTTTTCTGCCACATTTCCCGGTTTTGAAAAAGATGAAAGTGTTTACATTAAAGAAGTGGCAGGTGCTTTTCAAATACAGATGCACGAAGTAACACCCACTTCTTATGGACTGGTAGAAGAGTTTGAAAAAATAGCCTATCACCAGGAAGAGCCTTTTCCTTCGTCGAGTATTTATGCACAATACAAAGTATTTGAATCAGCCAGGAAAAACAATGTACCGGTTTTACTGGACGGGCAGGGTGCCGATGAAACACTCGCCGGTTATCATAAATATTTGCACTGGTATTTACAGGAAGTTTTCAGCAGGAATCGTTTTTCCAGGTTGAAAAAGGAAAGGGCTGCTTTACTTAAAAATAAAATAAAAGTGCAGTGGAATGTGAAGAACATGGCGGCAGCATATCTTCCTTCACATGCGGCCATCGCCCTGGAAAAACAGGAATACCTGCGTATATTAAAAAATGATGACATCAGTAAAAATTTACTGGGGAGCATCAAGGGTCGTGAATGGGATGGTATCCATAAACCCATCATCACCAAACTGAACGACATTCTTTATTTCAATACCATGTGTAATGGAATGGAGGAACTACTTCGATTCAGCGACCGCAATGCCATGGCACACGGTGTAGAGGTGCGGCTACCATTTTTAAATGCCGATCTGGTGAAATTTATTTTTTCGCTTCCGTCAGATCTTAAAATATCCAATGGTTTTACGAAATATATTCTGCGGAAACTGATGCAGCATGATCTTCCACAGAACATTGTATGGCGAACTGATAAAATTGGGTTTGAACCGCCACAAAAAACATGGATGCAGGAAAAGATCATGCAGGATTATATTTTTGAATCGAAAGTTAAACTGGTGGACGAACATATTTTAAAACCTTCGGTTCTTAAAAAGAAATCACGTCCATTACCGGCTCACAGCCGCGATAATTTTGAGTGGAGATATCTCTGTGCTGCCAATATGCTCGGTTAATTTATTCTATTAACTTTGCTGTTCAAATTTAAAAGATGAACAGCCATAAATTAGCTACCAGAATCGTTCATGCAGGTGCCGAACCGGATCCTTCTACCGGCGCTATCATGACGCCGATATTCCAGACGTCCACTTACGTACAGTCTGCTCCGGGAAAACACAAAGGATATGAATATGCCCGCTCTCAAAATCCAACCCGTAAAGCGCTGGAAGATGCATTCGCTATATTAGAAAATGCGAAACATGGCCTTGCCTTCGGAAGTGGTGTTGCCGCTACAGATGCGGTTATTAAACTATTATCTCCCGGCGATGAGGTGATCTGCGGCAATGATATGTATGGCGGAACCTATCGTTTGTTCTCGAAAATATTTGTGAAGTTCGGTATCAGGTTTATTTATGTTGATACCACACAATCATCAGAAATTGAAAAAGCGGTTACACCACAAACAAAATTATTGTGGATAGAAACGCCTACCAATCCTTTGATGAACATCACCGACATCAAAGCGGCTGCAGCGATCGCTAAAAAAGCTAATGCACTTTTGTGTGTCGACAATACTTTCGCAACACCGTATTTACAAAACCCACTGGACCTGGGTGCTGATATTGTAATGCATTCTGCAACAAAATATTTAGGCGGTCACAGTGATGTGATACAGGGTGCATTGATGATGAATGATGATTCGTTACGTGAGCAATTATATTTTATACAGAAAAGCTGCGGTGCTGTTCCGGGGCCCATGGATTGTTTTTTGGTTTTACGTGGAATCAAAACTTTACATGTAAGAATGAAACAACATTGTGAGAACGGAAAAAAGGTAGCTCATTTTTTAAGAAATCATCCTAAGGTAGACAAGGTGTACTGGTGCGGATTTGAAGATCATCCACAATATGCGGTGGCGAAACAACAAATGCGTGATTTCGGAGGAATGATGAGTTTCACTTTAAAAGAAGATACTGTTGAAGCAGCAACGAAAGTATTATCATCTACAAAATTATTTTCACTGGCAGAAAGTTTAGGTGGTGTGGAATCGCTGATCAATCATCCCGCAGTGATGACGCATGCCAGTATACCAAGAGAAGAACGTATCAAAAATGGTCTGGCAGATACTTTGATTCGACTGAGTGTAGGTATTGAAGATGCGGATGACCTGATACAGGATCTGTCTGCGGCAATAGGATAAGATCCATGGATATACATGCCTTTTTAATAAAGAAAGCTGAGGAATACGACCGGCCATTTTTTATAAAAGATGATCCCGTTTGTATTCCTCATCTTTTTTCAAAAAAACAGGATATAGAGATAGCCGGTTTCTTTGCAGCCATATTTGCATGGGGACAAAGAACCACCATTATCAATAAATCGAAAGAATTGATGGAGCTCATGGATCATGCGCCATACGATTTCTGTTTGCATCATTCTGATAACGATCTCAAAAAATTATTGCATTTTAAACACCGTACATTCAATGCGACAGACCTGTTGTATTTCGTTTCTTTTTTTAAACAGCATTACAGTTTCCATACATCACTTGAATCTGCATTTACGGATCATATTTCAAAAATGGATCCGAACGTGGAGAAGGCACTGAATGGATTTTATCATTACTTTTTTTCACTCGAAGATGTGCCATCCAGAACGCTGAAACACATTGCTTCTCCTGCAAAAAAATCCGCTTGTAAAAGGATCAATATGTTTTTAAGGTGGATGGTAAGAAAAGATCCCAATGGTGTTGATTTTGGTATCTGGAAAAAAATAAAACCTTCACAACTTATCATTCCCCTGGATCTTCACGTGGCAAGGGTTGCCCGTCATTTTAATTTATTGAGCAGAACCGCATCAGACTGGGAAGCAGCGCTTGAATTAACCGCAACATTACGTACCATTGATCCGGATGACCCGGTTAAATTCGATTACGCACTATTCGCTTTGGGGGTACTCGAAAAATACTGAGACTTTTGTTTTAATGTTTTAAATTAACGTTCCGAAAAGAAATGGAAATACTTATTTATTTATAAAACTTTGTAATGAAGGCAGAAGATGTTTTGGAAATTTATGACAAACCTGTTTTGCAGGATGATGCTTTTTTTGTTGAACTCTCTGCTTATCTCAATCATCTCATCTTGCATGATTTTGAAAAACTTGTTCAGCTTTTGTATCGCATAGATATAGATGAACATAAATTAAAAACGATTCTTCAGCAACACAATGATGACGCCGGAAAAATAATGGCAGAAATGATCATCAAAAGACAGTTGGAAAAAATTAAAACGAGGGAACAGTTCCGGCAGATGGGAGGGGATTGGTAAAGTGTTATTTTAAATTAGAAATTTTATATTAAGATTTTGGAATTAAAGTTTCCAATCGAAATTCAAACTTATTCATTCTCAGAAAAGTACTATGTTTCAAAAAATAATTTATAATTCTTAATTATACATAATCAATACATCAACTCCCTCACCTTCTCTTTATCTTCTTTTTCTTTCTTCAGATCGAAGGTAGTTCCGAAAATATGATCCCATAATGTAGAGCTTACGCCAAATCCCTTTTGCTGTTGTTTATAATGATGCAAGTGATGGTTTCTCCATAAACCTTTCATCCATTTAAACGGAGGATTCCATGCATGGATCGCATAGTGCATACTTCCGTAAATAAGATAACCGAACATAAACCCCGGGAAAAATGAAAATGCTTTCTGACTCATGATCAGGTACATGATCATGAAAATACAGGAAGAAATGATAAGGCTGGGAACGGCAGGCATGAACAAACGTTCTTTGTCTCTTGGATATTCATGGTGATTGCCATGCAGCACATATATCAGTCTTTGTGTTTTCGGGCTTTCCGCAATAAAGTGAAAAACAAAACGGTGCATGAGATATTCAAAAAAACTCCAGAAGAACATCCCTGCGATAAATAAAGAAAATATGCTGATGGTATCGATCTGT
>JANNZE010000574.1:0-10964 GCA_031410455.1 Chitinophagaceae bacterium
GCTTACCGTCATTTTATAAGGATTATCAACAGGGATCACCACTTTATAATCCGGGAAACGGGCATCGATCAGCCGGCACACCAGTTCCGTTCCGCCATGTTTTACAAACAGGTGATTTTTGTTATAAGAAAGCGTTAGCTCATCATCATTATCCGGCAAAGCGCTTTTTAAAAGCGACAAAGGTTTTTTGGGAACGATGAAAGAATCTTTCTGCGGACAACTTACATCTGTTCGGGTATATCTTACTAAACGGTGAGCATCCGTAGCTACAAAAGACAATTCTTTTTTATCCAGTTCAAAATAAACACCAGTCATGGCCGGGCGCAGGTCATCATTGCTTACTGCAAAAATAGTTTTGTTGATGGCGCTTACCAGGGCCGTAGAGGTCATGGTAAAAGCATTGGCATCATCTGCAGAAGGTTCTTTAGGAAAATTGTCGGGGTTTTC
Organism: Chitinophagaceae bacterium; assembly: GCA_031410455.1. Classification (GTDB taxonomy): domain Bacteria; phylum Bacteroidota; class Bacteroidia; order Chitinophagales; family Chitinophagaceae; genus Ferruginibacter. The sequence continues at coordinate 448 of JANNZE010000574.1, forward strand.
GCCCATCACCTTATACTTACCATTGCTGCTGGTGATTTCGATACCGAAATTTTTATCAATATTAAAAGTAAGCGGCTGTTCCGGGATATTCTTCAGCGAGTCCATCAGTATACGCGCCGGGATGCAAACCTTACCGCTGTCCTTCGCCTCTATCTCCATATGAATTTTCATAACGGTCTCCAGGTCGGTGGCCACAACAGTTAACTTATTCTTTTCTATCTCAAACAGGTAATCTTCCAGTATCGGCAAAACGGTGTTGGCATTGATAACACCACTGATCTGCTGTAACTGCTTCAATAAACCGGAAGAGGAAACAATAAACTTCATAAGTTTCTTTTAATGAGAGCCAAAGATAAAATATTGAAGGTATTCCCGGAAAGTTTATTTATCCCGGAATACATGATTTATAAACCCTTTGTTCATATAAACCCGGGGATATTTATTTTAAGATGTATGTTTAGCAGGAAGTTTGCTGATAGTTGAATTAAATTCAGGAATCAATTGATGGCATGTTTGACAGATTGTTCAAAATACATAAAAAACAGGCAACACCTCCTCCAGATATTCCCGTAGGCAGATATTCTGATAATAACAAAACCGTTCAGCAGGCTGCTTTCTGGACACAATCCGAAACGTTATTTAAAGAAAAAAATTTTTTGGATAGTATCGAATGCTTTTTTAAATACCTGCGGGATGACGCGTTGGATAATGTGATCTATCAGAAAACACCTACAGGATTTTCCTTCCAGATCTACCAGGGTTCCAAAATAATAAGAGGAAGCGGCGACCAGCTGCAAATGCACGCTTATGCAACACTGGCAGAAATGCCCAATCACCTGGTTCCGGTAATGCGGCGTTTACTGGAGCAGAATTATTTATTATTCTACAGCCGCTTTTCCCTGGAAGAAAAAAAACTGTTGATGCAGTTCGACAGTGAGATCGCAACGGCCAGCCCGAACAAATTATATTATGCTTTCAAAGAATTGTGTAATACATCCGACAAACAGGATGATCTGCTGATCAGTGATTTTGATCTCCTGGAAATTTCTGATGCAGAACATATACTGGAGATAAGCGCTGATATCAAAAAGATGAAATTTTCGTTCATGCATAATTGGCTGGAGGAAACCATTACCAAAGTGGAAGACTTGGATAAGGAAAAATTCAGCGGAGCTATTTCGTTTTTGTTGCTTTCAACCATTTTCAGAATTGATTACCTGATTGCCCCGGAAGGAACGCTGATGTATGAACTTGAAAAGTTGCAGGGCATCTATTTTAAAAAAGATAATTTATCTGCGTTTGAAAAAAACAGGATGATGCTGGAAGGAATAAAAAAATTCAGGGATCAGCCGGAAGAGTTGTTCAATAAAAGTTTATTTAAAAGTAAAAGTACTTTCTCAGTTCGCCAGGCAAAAAATCAACAGGTCGTGAAAGAGGCTATCCAGGGTGCGAACAAAAATATTAACTGGTATAAAGAAAATAAACACCCGGAGATCGCAACCATTATTCCCGAATATGGCATTTCATTCTGCAATTATACTTTCAGTCTGCCAAAACCGCTTGGTGAATTGTATAAAATATTCATGCAGGTAAATTACCCGGAATATTTTTCAGCACTGGGTTTTAATTATTCCTATTACGACGTACATACCAAACGTTTTAAAACGGAAAAGTTAGAAGAAGACATAGCACAGATCGTAAAAGAATGGAAACCGAAATTTCCATCGTTGAATTTTCCCGCATCAAAATTGAAATTTGAAAACCTGCTGGAGTTCAATATAAGTTTTACAAATATTTTCGCTGACCTTGAAGTTGATAACTGATATGTTCACACAAAACATCATAGAAAAATTTCTTCCTACGATCATCCAGATCGCTGCACCATTTGGAAATGGAACAGGGTTTTATGTGAAGGAATTTGATGTGATCGTTACCAATTATCATGTGGTGGAAGGTGTTGCCGAAGTAACCATAAAAGGACATTTGTTTTCAAAAACATTAACGAATGTATGGTATACCGATAAGAAACATGATCTTGCTTTTCTGAAGCCGCCGGAAAATATTTCGCTCGGAGAAACCTGGCTGGGAAATTATGAAACATTGAAAGATGGTGATGAGGTACTGGCTATCGGTCATCCTTATGGTTTAAATTATACGGCAACACAGGGTGTGATCAGTAAAGTAGACCGTATAAGGAATGGTTTAAAATTTATACAAATAGATGCTGCCATTAATCCGGGTAACAGCGGAGGGCCATTGGTAAATGCAACAGGTGATGTGATAGGTGTAAATTCTTTTATCATAAAAGGCGGCGACAATCTTGGATTTGCATTGCCGGTAAATTATGTACGAACTGCACTGCAGTTATACCAGCCATATCATGGAAAGATCACTTCCCGTTGTACGGCGTGCGACTTTCTGATCACAGAAGAAAATATTGAACTTACCCGTTATTGCCCTAACTGCGGAACAGAAGCCTCTCTTCCGGTGAAACCCGTTTCTGAGGCTGAGCCATACGGAGTTGGAAAAACCATTGAATCTATCCTGGAAGCATTGGGTAAAAATGTAAAATTGGCCCGTGCAGGCAATAATAACTGGGAGGTGGAAGAAGGCGGTGAACAGATCAAAATATTTTACAACGTAGATAATTATTTTGTTTCCGGCGATGCTTTTTTATGCCAGTTGCCAAAAGATCCTTCAAAAATAAAATCGTTATATAAATTTTTACTGGAAGAAAATTTTAAACTCCGGTCTCTTGTTTTAAGTTGCACCGGCCAGGACATTGTGCTGAGTTGTATGATGTACGACCTGGACCTTACCCTGGAATATGGCCGTTCATCTTTCGCCACTTTGTTTACTTTAGCAGATCATTACGACAGGGTGTTGAAAGAAGAATTCGGTTGTGTGGACAGGCTTATAGAAAAATAAATTGAGAACAGAGATAAAAAATATAGGGGTTAAGGAAGCGTATAAAAAAGCGGCTTCTTTCTGTGCCTACCAGGAACGTAACCAACAGGAAGTACGGGATAAATTATACAGTTATGGATTGTATCCCGGAGAGGTGGAAGAACTGCTGAGTAAACTGGTGGAAGAAAATTTTCTGAACGAAGAAAGATTTGCGATCGCTTACGCAGGGGGGAAATTCCGGATGAAAAGTTGGGGAAAAATAAAGATCCGTTACGAGCTCAGACTAAAACGGATCAGTGATTATTGCATTAAAAAAGCGCTTTTATCTATTAATGATGAAGCCTATCAAAACACGCTTTGCACTCTGTATCAACAGATAAGAAAAAAAACAGCAAAAGAAAAAAACAAGTTCAAAAGAAATGGCACAATAAGGGCGTGGCTTTTGCGTAAAGGTTATGAGAGTGACCTGATTACCGACCTCCTGAAACATGACAACACAAGCCAGAATATTGATAATTGATGATGATACCAGCACTTTGGAGATCATCTTAAAAGTTTTGAAAAGCGCAGGTTTTGAAGGCAGTACGGAAAATGATTGTCGTCTCTCTTTCCTCAAAAAAAATATTCTTCCCGATCTTATATTACTGGACAATAACCTGGGCGAGATAACCGGATGTGAATTGTGTAAACAGATCAAAAAAATGGATCACGTAAAACACATCCCCATCATTTTAATTTCCGCAATGGAAGATACACCCCGTTTTGCAAGAGAGGCCAACGCAGATGATTATTTAATGAAACCTTTCGGTATACAACCGCTTTTACAAAAAATAAAACACCTGCTTCCCCGAACAGTTAGTGCACTATAAGTTCACATTCATCTGCACATTTAGTACAGATCTCCGCACATTGCCTGCAATGATCATGGAGATGCTTGTTACATTCTTCCGCACACAGATCACACATTATTGCACAGATGCGCAATACTTCTTTTATGTGATCACTATTCAGGCTCATTAACCGGGCGGCCGCCGTGCAGATAGCAACACATTCCATATTCAACTGTATGCATTGCCGCATGTGTTCAATGTCCGGTTCTTTTGCACATGCAGAAGCACAGTATTCACACATGGAAGCACATTTCATACATATATCGATACACATCTCGTATTGCTGATAGCCGGTCATATATATTTAAAAGCAATTTTCATTCCATCTGTAAATGAAATGTTTCATTCGTAATTTTGAGCCATGGCAGAAGATCTTACAATTTCAAAAGGCAACAAAGCTGAACAGTATGAAACACTCCTCCCGCAGATCAAAGCTGTACTGGAAGGAGAAACGGACCTTATTGCCAATCTTGCCAATATATGTGCTGCCTTAAAAGAGCAGTTCGGCTGGCTATGGGTGGGCTTTTATCTTGTAAAAGAAAATGAACTGGTGTTGGCTCCGTTCCAGGGGCCGCTGGCTTGTACACGCATAAAAAAAGGAAGAGGGGTTTGCGGAACAGCCTGGGAAAAAAGAGAAACCCTCATTGTAGGGGATGTTGAAAAATTTCCGGGGCACATCGCCTGCAGCAGTTTGTCCAGGTCAGAAATTGTAATTCCGATTATCCGGGAGCATCATGTGATAGGAGTGCTGGATGTTGACAGTACAGAACTGGATACCTTTGATAAAACGGATGCGAACTATTTACAACAGATCATAGATCTGATTTAACCTACATCTTTCCAAGACCATAAGTACCGGCACGCATACGTTCGGTAAGGCTTCCATTTTTCAGCGATCTTCAGCATTTGTACTTTCAGTGATTTTTTATCGCTGTTGTCCAGTTTATAGAGTTTGGTCATGGCCTGCTGAATGCCAAGGTCATCCACTGCAAACACATCTTCTCTTCCGAGTGTGAACATCAGTATCATTTCTGCGGTCCATCTGCCAATACCTTTTATCTGCACCAGGAAATCGATCAGTTCTTCATCTTCCATTTTGTGAATGCTTTTATCACTCACTTTATTTTCAACAAAAAAAGTACACACGTTGCGTACATAATTTGTTTTGGCATTGGATAAACCAATGGATCGCAATGTTTCGAAATCCATTTCCAAAATTTCAAGCGCAGAGGGATTTTTACTTTTGAAAAGATCAAGAAAACGCTGGTAAATAACAGCTGCTACTTTAGTATTTAATTGCTGGCTGATGATGGATGCGCAGATACGCAGGTGAATGTGATTTCTTTTTTCCAGGGTAGGAATAGCTGCGTTTGCAATTATTTTTGCGAGCTTTCTATCTTTATTGAGATGGTCCAGGAAATCCATTTGCATAATGGATACAATGATAGCGAAAAATTATCCTTCCGCCCATTCACGGAAAGCCGGTACTCTTTCGCGGCTTACCAGGATTTCTTCATTCGGCATTACATTTTTAAATACCAGTTTGAGCCGGTTATTAAAATGGGGTTTTACCTGTTGTATAATGCGACTATGAATGATGTACTTTCTGTTGATGCGGAAAAATAAATGCGGATCTAAAAGAGATTCCAGTTTTTCCATTGTGTAACTGATGATATATTTGTTTCCCTCCACATCATGCAGGTACACAATTTTATTATCTGCAGAAAAATAGGCGATGTGGTTGGTCTCAATAAAAAATGATCGTGATCCGATCTTTGCCAAAAACCTTTCTTTAAATATTCGCGCAGATTGTTTATTCAGTTGATCTGACCATTGCTGATAATCGGGCAAAGCAAAACTGGTGGTGAGCGATTTGAATTTATTAAGAGCGGTAGCGAGTGTTTCCGCGGAAATGGGTTTTAATAAATAATCAATTCCGAAATGACTGAAAGCATTCAGTGCATATTCATCAAATGCTGTGGTAAAAATTACGGGTTTATTTACCTGTACCTTTTTAAAAATTTCAAAACAGGATCCGTCAGAAAGATGAATATCCATCATCAGCAGATCAGGTGAAGATTTTGTTTGAAACCAATGAACTGTTTCTTCGATACTCTCCAGTGTGGCCATCACCTCTATGGCAGGGTCATACTGGTGTATCAGCATTTCCAGTTTCTGGGCCGCTAACAATTCATCTTCAATTATTACGATCTTCATATTGTTGCGTTATTAAAGGAAGTGTAACAATAAAATCTGTTTCCGTATTTTCGATGATCACATCCTTTCCGCTCACCAGTTTATACCTTTTTACAATATTCTGCAAACCGATTTCAGAAGAATAATGAACTTCATTTTTTACCTGTAAATTATTGGAAACAATTATGGTGTTATTTCCATTTGCATACAGGCGTATATGCAGGGGTTTGTTGCGGCTCACAATATTATGCTTGATGGCATTTTCAATCAGCATCTGTAAAGCTGCAGGAATGATGAGGTACTGTTCATAACTTTCGGGAATATCAATGCTGATGACCAATGCTTCGCCGAAACGTTTTTTCAATAAAAAAATATAGGGATCAATGTGCCCGATCTCCTGTTTGAGGGGAACCATTTCTTTTTCGTGGTTGTTCAGAATATACCGGTAGACTTTCGAAAAGGCTTCAATAAAATGATTGGACTCGGAGCTGTTCTGCATCACGAGTGACGACAATACGTTCAGGTTGTTAAACAGAAAATGTGGGTTCAATTGTGTTTTGATCAATTGTAATTCTGCCTGTGTGTTCAGTCTCTTTAATTCTTCTGTTTTTAAATTACTGGATTTGGTTTCTTCAAAATATAATACTATGGTATTGAGTAAATGAAATAAAAGATTAATAAGCCACGCATAAATAAGGTTTAACTTAAAAGGAATGATGAGCTCAGCTGCGGTGTGCTGATTTACAAAATAATAACCCACCAGGAAAACTACAGTTAATGCAATCAGCGATGAAATAAAACTGCCTGCAATAAAAAACAGAACCGGAAATTTTATGCGGTTTTCACCAGGGGGGATCCATTTTTTTATGGGGATCTCCAGCCATCTGCAGCTTTCCAGGATAGCAAAGGTGATAATGGTAGTAGTTGCAAAAGCCAGCGTCCAGTGGATGTGTAAATCAAAATAATCGTATAGGTTACAGAACTCAGTATTGAGATAAGTGTATACTGAGAGTATGGCGGCAAATAAGTAACGGTAACGATTGGAAAACATATGAACGTATTAAAAACAACAACGGATAAACAGTATTAATGTTTATCCGTTGCAAGTTATTTATAATTGATTATTGTGGCAATAAAACACGGTCAATCACGTGGATCACTCCGTTGTTGGCCATAATATCGGTAGCTGTGATGTTGGAAGCATTTGCGCCATTACCTAAACCTAAAACACGTGCAGGAGGTAAGGTGATTTTAACTGTTTGAGGAGCACCCAAAGCTGTGGTAACATTTGCATTGTTTACCAGGTCGCTGCTGTATACTCTTGCAGGAATAACGTGGTATAATAAAATTGATCTTAAAACTGCTGGAGCAGTTGCATTGATTGCTGCTACATCTGCAAAACCGGCTGCATTGAAAGCTGCATCTGTTGGTGCAAATACGGTTAAGGGGCCAGCACCTGTGAGCGCATTGCTGATATCATTATTGATAGCGTCAGCACGTAATACTGCAGCAACTAATAAACTGAAACCAGGTGTTGCAATGGCAGTTTCTCTTAAATTTCCTACAGGCGGTAATAATATCTTACCGAGAACATGGATAATGCCGTTGGAAGCACTTACATCAGCTGCAATAACCTGTACGCCATTAATAAATACACCATTTGCATTTTTAGTAGCGTATATTTTATTATTAGGAGCAGGATTTAAAGTAGCTTTTTCAATGTTCGCAGACGTGATGGCCGATGATGGAATTCTTTCTGCAACTACATGGTATTGAAGAACTGTTTTTAATGCTGCGGTTTGTGTAGCATCTAAACCATCAATGATGGCAGACGTATAACCGGCTGCACGGAAAGCGGAATTGTTGGGTGCAAATACAGTAATATTATTGGTGGTTGCCAGCGCTGAGGTCAATCCTGTTTTAACAACAGCGGAAACCAAAATACTGAAGGAAGTATCCGCCTGTGCTGTTTCAACTATATTTTTTTGTACAACAGGTGCTGGATCATCTTTGTCGCAGGATGCTAAACTGGTGATCACCAGAACACCTGCAAATAATTTTAAAAGTCCGGAAGTAAAATTGATTCTTTTCATGTTTTCGTTTTTTGTTTAGAAATCAAACATGAAAAAACAGGGATAGTTTACTGTTCAGTAGTGAACTGTATTAAAACCGGCGTGAATGGTAAATAAATTCTGTTTACAGCGACCAGCTGGTGGTTCCGTCTTTTTCATCTTTCAATACAACACCCATTTGTTGTAGCTGGATCCTGATCTTATCTGACGTGGCATAATCTTTATTGGCTTTTGCCGTGCTGCGTAATTCCAATAGCAGGTCCATAATTCCTTTCAGTTTACCGTTATTGGCCTGGGAAAAATCCTGCAGGCCCATGATATCTTCCAGGAAAACTTTAAAATGATGTTTCATCATTTCAACCGTACCCGCACTCAAAGCATTGGCAGCTATGATCCCGTCTTTTACAGAATTAATGATGGGCGCTATTTCAAACATGTTGGCAATGATCTTAGGCGTACTGAAGTCATCGTCCATGAATTCCTCAAATTCCAAGAGCCATTGTATGCATTTATTTTCCAGTTCCGGATCTGCCGCAACGCTGTTGGAAGGCACCGGCATTTTCTGTAAAATGTTGTAGGCTTCCCATAAACGTTTCAGTGCTTTTTCGCTGGCCGTTAATGCCTCACTGCTGAAATCAAGCGTGCTTCTGTAATGGCTTTGCAATACAAAAAAACGAATGGTCATAGGGTGAAATGCCTGTGTAAGCAAAGGATGCTCACCACTGAACATTTCTGTTAGTTTGATCTGGTTGTTATAACTCTTTCCCATCTTCCTGCCATTAACCGTGATCATATTATTATGCATCCAGTATTTAACAGGAGCGGTATGGTTGCAGATGGTGCTTTGTGCAATTTCACTTTCATGATGCGGAAACTGGAGGTCCATTCCTCCGCCATGTATATCGAATTCAGCACCTAAATATTTAGTGGCCATCGCCGAGCATTCAATATGCCACCCGGGAAAACCTTCGCCCCATGGGCTTTTCCATCGCATGATATGTTCGGGTGCAGCAGATTTCCAGAGTGCAAAATCAGCTCTGTCTCGTTTTTCTTCCTGACCGTCCAGTTCACGCGTGGTTTCCAGTAAATCCTCAATCACTCTTCCGCTCAGTTTTCCATAATCATAATTAGCTGCATATTTTTTTACATCAAAATATACAGAGCCGTTTTTTTCATATGCATAACCTTCTGAAATAATTTTTTCAATCATGTTGATCTGCTCCACGATATGTCCTGTTGCGGTGGGTTCAATACTGGGTTCCACGCAATTGAATTGTTTCATGGCCCAGTGATACAGATTGGTGTATTTCTGCACCAGCTCCATGGGTTCCAGTTTTTCCAGTAAAGCTTTTTTTCCAACCTTATCTTCTGCTTCACGGCCTTCTTCTTCAAAATGCCCTGCATCCGTTATGTTGCGTACATACCTTACTTTATTTCCCTTGTAGGTTAGATACCGGTACACCACATCGAAAGTAATATAAGGCCTTGCATGGCCCAGGTGACTTTCGCCACTCACTGTTGGACCGCATACATACATGCCCACATGCCCGGGTGTGATGGGTGTAAAAATTTCTTTTTGCCTCGTGAAGGAGTTATAGATCTTTAATGGCATAGTATCAATTGTGGAAAAACAAAGATATTACCTAAAGGGCTGACGATGTATAAAATAAATCGGCTATCAGCGGATAATGATCACTTAATTTTTTCTTCACGCGTACAAATTGCTGAACAGAAAATCGTTCATCACAAAAAATATCATCAATGCGTAAAGTAGGAGATACGCTGTAAAATGTTCTGCCAATGCCTGTTCCTTTTTCTGCAAATGTATTTTTCATTTTTTTGCCGATCGTATAATAGGCATAACTGTTAGGTACATCATTAAGGTCGCCGCAAACGATCACGGGATATTTAGAAGAGTCCATTGACTGACGGATGTGATTGCTTTGCTGGGTTCTTTTTAAAAAACCTGTGCGGAGTTTACCGATGATACTGGTTGTTCGGGCCAGGTCACGTTGATCTTTCAAAGTAGGTTTATCAAGATAACTCCGGTTTTTATCAGAAAATTTCAAAGATTGCAGGTGGATATTAAAAATCCGGAAAGTATCCATTGCACGTACAACATCCACATACTGAAATATTGAGTTATAATCATTGGGAGCAAAACTTACAGTTGATTTTTTTACGATCGGGAGCCTGCTGAAAATGATAATGCCGAAATGATGGTTCTCATCAAAATCCAGTTTTGGATTATAGCTGTAATGGTAATACGCAAAACCCAATTGATTCATCAACTGCTGCAGGTTATTGATGGCCTTTGGTTTTTCACCGGCCACCACTTCCTGGAAGCACGCTACATCAGGCTGGTAGGCGTTGATCATGTCGATCATTTCCTGTTTTCTTTCCGGATGGGTTTTATGTTCGAGTATATCAAAATGCTCTACATTCCAGCTCA
>JANNZE010000575.1:0-2133 GCA_031410455.1 Chitinophagaceae bacterium
AGCAGAAGCTACCACTTTAATCCCACCCTGTACTGATTCAAGTGCGGCAATAATGGCATCTGCTGAGGCAAAACCTATAGCAATACCTTTAAAGATCAATGCATCCTGGTATTCCTGGTTGTTACCAAGATCGCCTTCTCTCTCACCTTCGATACGGCCTACAGGAATTCCTTTATTATTTTTAAATGTGATGAAATCATTTGAATTAGTAGGATTATCAGCGTTCACCTGGATACTGATACCATTGGCACCCGTAGGACTGTTATTAGTGAAATTTGCCACATAACTACCGGAAAGATTATCCGTAGTGGTAATCACATTCAATGTATTATTCACCGTAGTTGCTTTTGCAACCGTAAGTGTTCCACCGATGTTTGTATTTTTTGCAATACCCATTCCACCTGCAGTTGTAACACTACCCGTTGTAGCAGAAGTGGATTCAATTGTTTCATTCACAGTTAATTTATTAGCAACGGTAAGAGTTCCGCCAATGGCAGTAGCCTCACCAACATTCAGGCGTTTGCCAATACCCACACCGCCAGTGATCTTTAAAGCACCAGTGGTAGTATTGGTAGATTGTGTTTCATCTGTGATAGATACTGCACCTGCAAACTGAACGGGGCCACCGAATTTAGACTCTCCGGCAACATTCAGATTTCCTCCGATGCCTACACCACCATTCACCACTAAAGCACCATTTGTTGGTAAAGTGCTCTGATGTGTCGCATTATCCAAAAGAACTTTTTCTTTAAAAACCGCATCCTTGTTTACCTGTAAAGTTCCCGAAAGGATAGAAGGGCTGATATTATTAACGTTGAAAGCATTGTTCAGGTTAGTGATTCCATTCACTGTAAGTGCTCCACTTAAAAAAGTAGGGCTCTGGTTATTTACATTCAAACGACTATTTAAATCTGTTACGCCATCTACATTCAATGACTGGTTTAAATCAGTTGATGAATCAACCGTTAATTTTCCGGACAGGAAAGTATTGCTTTTACGGTCAACCGTAAAATCGCCATAATTGATCGTTGAACCACTCGTCTGGTTCAGGAATGTACTCTTTTGAACCGTAAGCGTTCCTTCGTTATTAGTATTCTTTTTAATATTTACATTTCCATTTCCAAATACACGTATTCTTTCCTGGTTATTGGAAACAATGATCAGGTCAACAGAATCTGATGTACCTAATTTATCAACCAGTGGATTGGTTCCGGCATTGGCATAAGTGATCCAGTTGTTGGAAGGAGATCCCGGGCTTGTAGCACTTGATGTAGGAGCGCTGCCGGACAATTTTTCTGCAGTCATTGCATGAAACGCATATGGAACTGCCATTAATTTGCTGTTGCTGATGGTTACAAAATCTCCGTTGCCGGCAGATTTGATGGCCACTTCCATCCAGATATTCTCTGTTGAGAAAGGAACATCTTTCATTCTTCCTGACAATACATTTCCACGGCCTACTACCACGCTGAATACACCTACCGTACTGGTTCTGGTGTTCTGAGTTTCGCGATAATATTCCGTTTTCACATTGTTTGCAGACATGCCGAAAAGGCTTACTCTCAACGACACTGGCTGGTTGGCCAGTATATCTCCCTGCAGGTTTCTTGCAACTGCCTGGTAGTTCATACCTTCCGGTGATTGTGCAAATACGTACGTCATTCCGGTAATGAAAACCATTACCAACAGAATCAATTTTTTCATGTTGATGAAATTTTTAATTTAAAATAGCAGATCGTTGCGGGTTAGCTTAAAGGAATACAATAAGGTGCGCCTACAAAAAAAAGTTTTGTTTTGAATGTTAATGTGAAATCTAGAAGGGGGCTGCTGGAATTAATAAGGATAAGAGTTGATAAAAATAAGTGTTTAATTTATTATAAACCAAATATTTGTTAAAAAACATTGAACATTATTTCATATTCATAAAATGCATAATGCTTACATCAAATAATATACTTTTAAATTTGCACAAAAAAATTGATGAAAGCTTTTAATGATTTCGATTTTAAAAATAAGAAAGCATTGATCAGGGTTGATTTCAATGTTCCATTGGATGATGCATACAACATAACAGACGACAACAGGATTAGAGCTACCATTCCCACGATAAAAAAAATATTGAATGATGGTGGT
>JANNZE010000576.1:0-2545 GCA_031410455.1 Chitinophagaceae bacterium
GTGATGGCATCAATCCATCCATGAAAAATTTAGGAGGAAATGTTTTTGGATTTTATGCCGGAGATCCCACCGGCGACGGAGCTGTTGACGGATCTGATATGTCTGTTGTAGAAAACGGCGCATCGCAATTTGAATTTGGATATAATAAAAATGATGTAACAGGAGATGGCGCAACGGATGCTGCAGACCTGTCCATCATCGAAATAAATGCACAACATTTTTTGTTTTATGCCAGCCCTTGATCCTGATAATATTTTTTAATGATGAAATAAACCCTGTTAATGCAGGGTTTATTCGTTTATATAATAATTTTTATGGATATTTATATCTACATACCTCCCAAAGCTACATTACCAGCATAATTTTTTTTATGAGAATAGTTTTTATCCTGTCCTTTTTATTGTTTGGCGTTGCTGCAAAGTCACAAAATTTAAATGCAGATACCGGTAGAATTAAAAATATCAAACTACATAAAAAAGGCAATGATCACATTGATCTTGCTTTAGAATTTGAAATTCAACGTACAAAAGACCCTGCAACAGGAAAAGTTCCAAGGGAATTGCTGGCAGAAGCAAACCGTAAAGCGGAAATCTCTCAAAAACAAAGAAGAAATTCTGCAGGAAGAGCCACAGCGGCTTTAGCATGGACGGAAAGAGGTTCCAATTCGGATGCAGTTGGTTCTAGTAATGGAAACACACGTGCTAATGGTGCCGTAACATCCGGAAGGATGCGTGCCATCTGGCCCGATCTATCGGATGCCACCGGAAATACCGTTTGGGTTGGTGGAGTAGATGGAGGCATCTGGAAAACGACCAATATTACTTCTTCCCCTGCTACATGGACGGTGATCAATGATTATCTGAGCAATTTATCTGTAAGTGGTATCTGCCAGGATCCTACCAATACAAGTATTTTATATTTCTGTACAGGTGAATCCTTTGGTAATGCAGATGCCGTACAGGGCAATGGTGTGTATAAAAGCATTGATGGCGGTGCAAACTGGAACCAGTTAAGCAGTACAACATCCTATACGAAATGCACTAAAATATTATGCGATGCATCCGGCAATGTATATTTATCAACCGTTGGAAATGGCATTCTGAGGTCTATCAATGGAGGAACCTCATGGACAACCATAACGCCAACAGGATTAAGCAGCAGCGTTCCTGATTTTGAAATCAGCAGCACCGGCAGATTACATGTTTATTGTGGTTTATCCAGCTCAACCAATGGATATCGTTTTACCAATACACCCTCATCCGTAACCGCATCCGGATGGACGGCAGCAACCACCGCTTTTACTGTTCCCGCTTCCAGTAGCAGGATAGAACTGGCTTGTTCGGGATCTGTATTATATGCAGCCATCAGTAACAGCAGCGCCATTGTAACTTCAGTAGGAAAATCTGTTGATGCTGGTGTAACATGGACAACCACAACTTTAACTAGTACGGCTAATCAGGCATTAAATGGAACAAATGCTTCCAGCCAGGCCTGGTATTGTTTAACTGCAGGAATAGATCCCTCCAACAGCAATAATGCGATGTTGGGAAATCTCAATATCATATCCACAACAGATGGCGGAACAACATGGGTAAAGGGTTCAGAATGGGTAGGAACTTCAGGGCAATATGTACATGCCGATCAACATGCTATCGTGTGGTATGACAATGGCAACAAATTATTATTCGGAACAGATGGTGGTATTCATTTTTCTTCAGATAAAGGTGCGACCATACGTGACCGTAATATTGGATTAAGGATCAAACAATTTTATTCTGTAGCTATCCATCCTACTTTAACCAATTATTTTCTGGCGGGTGCACAGGATAATGGTACACATCAGTTTTCCAATGCAGGTTTAAGTTCATCGGTAGAAGTTACCGGCGGTGATGGTGCTTATGTAGCCATAGACCAGGATCAGTCGCAGTATCAATTTGGTGCTTATGTGTACAGTGCGTACAGAAGAAGTACCAACAGCGGAACATCGTGGGGTTCGGTCAATTTTTATAAAGGAACATCTCCTGGAACCAATTTCGGTTCATTTATAAATCCTTTTGCGTATGACAATGCCAATAATATTATATATGCTGGAGCAGGTGGTGGTGAAATTTTCAGATGGACCACACCTCAAACAACAGCTACCGGTAGTTATTATTTAACAGACGGGTACCCTACAGGAGCAACTATTTTAACAGGTATAACTAATTTAAGCGGGCAGCAGGTTAGTGCAGTCAGAGTTTCTCCATATACGTCTAATAGGGTGTATTTCGGAACCACAGGCGGTAAGTTGATTTATATTGATAATGCACACACGGCCGCTTCCGCAACAGCTGGTACAATCATTACAGGAGCATCTTTTCCTGCAGGGAATATTTCATCTATCAATCATGGAACTAATGAGCAAAACCTCATAGTATGTTTTTCCAATTACAGTGTTTCAAATGTTTGGGTGAGCACAAATGGAGGAACTTCCTGGACCACTATTGATGGTAATCTTCCAAATATGCCTGTACGATGGGCTATGTTTTATCCTAATGATAATACG
>JANNZE010000577.1:0-5051 GCA_031410455.1 Chitinophagaceae bacterium
CAGTACGACCGTTTCGGGCACAATGCCTTTGCCGGCGGACGAGGCGGCGGAGGTTTCCATGGCATGAATACCGAAGATATTTTCAGCCAGTTTGGCGATATTTTCGGTGATGAGGCCTTCGGAAGTTTCTTCGGCGGCGGAGGACGCAGATCTCAATCGCGTGGAACCGGAACAAGAGGCAGCAATCTTCGGGTGAAGCTGAAAATGAATTATGAGGAGATTGCCCGCGGCGCCAACAAAACCATTAAAGTAAAAAAACATGTAAAATGCACTACCTGCAGCGGTTCCGGTGCTAAAGATAAAAACAGCATCCAAACCTGCGGAACCTGCGGTGGAAGTGGCCAGGTAAGTCGAGTACAGACTACGTTCCTTGGCCAGATGCAAACAGTTACCACCTGCCCTACCTGTAGCGGTGAAGGAAGTACGATCACCAATAAATGTACAGCCTGTAAAGGTGATGGCCGTGTGTATGGCGAAGAAACCGTTACGGTAGATATTCCGGCAGGTGTGCAGGAAGGCATGCAACTCAGTATTTCCGGTAAAGGAAATGCCGGTGAAAGAGGCGGCAGCAATGGCGACCTTATCGTTTTAATTGAAGAAGAAGCACATCCGCATTTACACCGCGACGGACTGAATGTGGCTTTTGATCTGCATATATCTTTCCCTGACGCAGTGTTTGGGACACAGGTAGAAGTTCCTACCATTGATGGAAGGGCAAAAATTAAAATTCCGGCCGGAACCCAAAGCGGAAAAATATTCCGGCTGAAAGGAAAAGGTTTTCCGAATATCAACAGTTACGAAAAAGGTGACCAACTGATACAGGTGAATATATGGACGCCGCAGGATCTTTCTGCTGAAGAAAAAATGATGATGGAAAAAATGCAGGAGTCGCCCAACTTTG
Source organism: Chitinophagaceae bacterium (assembly GCA_031410455.1). Classification (GTDB taxonomy): domain Bacteria; phylum Bacteroidota; class Bacteroidia; order Chitinophagales; family Chitinophagaceae; genus Ferruginibacter. Next base: position 902 of record JANNZE010000577.1, read on the forward strand.
AACCTAAACCGGAGAAGAATGAAAAATCATTTTTTGATAAGGTGAGAGAAATGTTCAGTTGAACTGGTTAACCATAAGGCAGAAAGTAAAAGGATGTATTTCCTGAAAACATTCTGTGAAATTGTGGTTAATAATAACAACACAAATGATTTGTAAACATAAATCACAAGGTCATACAGAGCAGTAAAGTAGATGTATTATAATGTTCGTTCTGGCTTTGTGGTTACACCTCAATCGTAGCTTCCTTTCTTTTTCTTTTTTCCGATATTATATACCTTCTTAATTTTCTCCAATAGTTTTAAAAATTCCTGTTGAAGATAATTATCGGGAGCAGCGCTGCTGATGGCCGTTTGTGTGATCAGCGCCCAGTCGGCATTTTTTATAAACCTGGAATTACGGAGTTTCATTCCCGTCATGGCCACGGCAGTTGCAAATTTTAATTCGCGATCTACCTGGTCAAGCGGTTTATAATTCTGAACGATCGAACATTTCACCTGGTAATGGGTGGTATCATTCGGGAGATTGTATTTAATGGAAAGTGTGCCCAGGTTATCGGATAAAGATGTATTCTGCAAAAGCACATTTTCGTCTGTAGGTTCTATCTGAAAAATGGCGATCGTACTGTTTCCGCTTCCGATCTCTCCGCCTTCAAGGTCGCTGGTAACATCTGCAAGCGCATCTTTTTTATTGTCAAAACCTATAAGGCGGTATTGTTTGATCATGGAAGGATTGAATTCTACATTCAGTATCACATTATCAGCTACTGAATACATGGTTTGGGTCAATTCCTGCACCAGTGTTTTTTCCGCTTCCTGTATATCGTCCAGATACGCGTAATTGCCATTTCCTTTTTTGGCCAGTGTCTGTAATTTGGAGTCTTTAAAATTGCCCATTCCCACGCCAAGACAGGTAAGATAAACACCGGATTTCCGCTGGTTGGTGATCAGTTCATCCAAAGCTTTTTCAGAAGTTTCCCCAACATTAAAATCACCATCCGTAGCCAGGATAACGCGGTTATTTCCGCCTTTGATAAATGTTCGCTGCGCAACCTGGTAGGCCGTTCTGATGGCAGATTCTCCGGGCGTATCTCCTGCAGCTGTCAATTCTTCTATCGATTTATTGATCTTGTCTTTTTCTGCGCCACTGGTTGGAGGAAGCCATACAGCTACCGTTCCGCCATAGATCACAACAGACACCGTATCGATAGCACGCAGATTTTTCACAAATAACTGAAAAGCCGCTTTCAATAGCGGAAGCCTGTTGGGCATATCCATACTTCCGGAAACATCAATCAGGAAAACAAAATTACCCGGCGGTATGGAATCCAGTTTTAATTTTTTTGCGCTTATATTCAGAAAAAGCAATTGTTGTTTATTGTCCCACGGGCATGCCGTTAAAATCGTTTCCGGGTTGAACACCTGTTTGCCCTGTGGCTCCCTGTAATGAAGATTGAAATAATTTACCATTTCTTCTACCTTCACCGCATCAGGCGGAACAACACTACCCTGGTTTACAAAACGCCTGACGTTGCTGTAGGATGCCTTGTTTACATTAAGGGAGAAACCGGTGTTAGGGAAATCTTTGGCAGGTACTAATTCATTCTCCACCAACTGAAAATATGTTTCATCGCTGGTGAACCAGCTGGCACGCTGAGATTGTTTGAGATCTTTAGTAACGGAAATCAGTTTGTTCCTGAATTTATTGGCGGTGGCAGAGTTGATCTTTAAAACAATGCTTTGCCAAACATCTGACTTTATTTTTAAAGTCCTGGATTCATATCCGTCCAGTGTAATGGTAATGGAATCGTATAAATGATTCATCACAATTCCGAAACTTCCCTGAACACCGGAGAAATTATAAGTTTTGGCAGTATGTACGAAGATCCTGGCGTTTTGAAGCCCTACATTTTTTTCATCCTTTATTTCTCCTCTCAGGTAATACTGGGCCCTGGTACTAAAGGATAAGAGTAAAAAAAGATATAGTAGTATTTTCTTCAATAATTAGTTTTAATATAAACGTACATTTCTCTCATAAAGTACGCATTTATGCACAGATCAATCTTCTACAAGCTGGTAGATTTCTTTCAGATTCCTGGCCAGTCCATCAAAATCAAGTCCGTATCCCAATAAAAATTTATTAGGAACATTAAAACCCAGGTAATCTATATGAATCGGATAAAGCAATGCATCCGGTTTGTGTAATAAGGAAGTGATTTTAAGAGATGCAGGGCGCTGATCGTGCAATTGCGGTAGAAACTGGTTGAGGGTTTTACCGGTATCCACAATATCTTCCAGGATTACCACATGACGGTCTTTAAGTGATTCATCCAAACCAATGGAAGTGATCACATGACCCGTGCTGCGGGTACCTTTATAGGAAGCCAGCTTAATGAAAGAGATTTCTGCATCTATCGTAATTTTTTTAAACAGATCGGAAGCAAACATAAAAGAGCCATTCAGTATGGCTATGAAAAGCGGTCGCTTACCTTCATAATCTTTGTTGATCATTGCGGCCAGCCGTTCTACTTCAGCATCGATCTGTTCAACGGTAATATAGGGACGAAATTTTTTATCATTTACAATGATCTCAGGCATGCAGTTTTATTTGGAAATAATTAATCGCTGACCAACCTTTAAATTATCTGAGCTCAGATTATTCAATGATTTCAACTCGTTTATACTAACGTTATATTTTCTGGAGATCGCATATAAGCCTTCTTTAGGCTGCACTTCATGCGTGATCATTTTTGTTTTCACAGGTATGGAAACAACACCCGGCTTTAAATTCAATACGGTTCCTTTTGCCGGGATGATATCAGAAGTATACTGGTTGTATTCCATCAGTGAACTCAATTGCACGCCATACATCTGGGAAATATCGTACAGTGATTCGTTTCCATCTGCGTTATGTGTTGCCGGAAATTCTTTATTTTTTCTTTCCAGGTACAACCACTGATCTTTCTGAAGGATACCTTCATTCTGAAGATCGTTGTATTCCATTAATTTAAAGAGCGGAATATCAAAAGTAGTAGCAATGGCCAGTAAAGAAGTTCCTTTGGCAGCCTTCACTGCATCCAGTCCCTGGTATCTGGTTTTTAGATTGGGTGTTACAGGTGCAGCATCATTCATCTTCGCCTGCATCACCGGGTAACTCATTTCATTTGCATTCACCGCAATATCATCCGGTATGATATCCGGCGAGCTCATTTGGTTGTATTGCTGCAGGTTGTATTTTTCTATAAAACGGATCAGTATTTCAGGATACCGGGGATTGGTGGCATATCCTGCTTTTTTTAAACCATAAGCCCATCCTTTGTAATCATCTGATTTCAGATTGAATAAAAAGGCATAACGGTTGCCTGATCTTAAAAAATCGGTGTGATCCTTATAACTTTCTTCAGGATTGTTGTATTTGCGAAAGCACTCTCCCACTGCATCATCATCATGAGAAACAGAATCTCCCTGCCAGCTGGATTTACACTTGATTCCGAAATGATTGTTTGATTTCAAGGTGAGCGGACTGTTACCGTTTTCACTTTCCAGAATTCCCTGTGCAATTGTAATGGATGCCGGAATGCCTGAGCGTTTCATTTCAGCGATAGCGATATCTTTGAATTTTGCTATGTATTGATGTACCGTAACATTTTGCGAAAACCCTTGTGCAAAAATGAAACAGGATACAATAACCGTAATGATTTTATTCATACAATTATAATTTTCGGATCAATGACAGTCCGTCCCTTACGGTAAGAACCACTTGCTGAACATTTATATCGGAAGCCACATATTCATTAAAAGCATGTATCGCTCTGGCATTTTTCCCTTTTATATCGTTTTCGAAAACATGTCCGTGAAACAATACGTTATCAGCTATGATAAATCCGCCTTTTTTTACAAGAGGCAAAGTTAATTGGTAATATTCAATATAACTCAACTTATCAGCGTCTATGAAAACGATATCCCATTGTTCTTCAAGCTGCGGAATTATTTTTAACGCATCTCCAACATGCAAGGTGATCTTATCTTTCAATCCTGCCTTTTCAAAAAAATCCCGGGCCACTGCTGCATCTTCTTCCCGTATCTCTATCGTATGAAGATGCCCGTCTTCAACAAGACCTTTACTTAAACATAACGCACTAAAGCCCGTAAAA
>JANNZE010000578.1:0-5376 GCA_031410455.1 Chitinophagaceae bacterium
AAAAGGGATCATTACCACCACATTTTGCAATCCTATTTCATCACGAACTTTTTTTATCGCCATACATTCCAGCGCAAAAGCCGGCTTATATAATTCTGAATAATACCTTGATGCACCGCGCCATCCAATCATAGGATTTTCTTCTGACGGTTCATAATATTTTCCTCCTAATAAATTGAAATATTCATTGCTTTTAAAATCACTGAAACGAACAATTACTTTATTTGGATAAAACGCTGCGGCGATTTTGGCAATTCCATTTGATAATTTTTCTATGAAGAACGTAGACTCGTCTGCATAGCCTATCATTTTCTTTTCAATTTCCCTGGTAAGTTCTGCATCTCCTATGGAACGATGATGTAAAAGTGCTAAAGGATGTACCTGTATATAATTGTTGATAATAAATTCTTCTCTCGCCAACCCAACTCCGCTATTGGGCAAATGAGAAAACTGAAATGCGAGTCCCGGTGAAGCCACATTCAGCATGATACTGGTTTTTGTTGTAGGCAAATTGGTAAGGTCGTATTCTGACTTTTTATATTTTATATCGCCTCTATAAATAAATCCAACATCACCTTCTGCACAGGATGCCGTAATGAAATCACCTTCACTTATTAACTCAGTTGCATCTCCACAACCAACAATTGCTGGTACTCCCATTTCTCTGGCAACAATAGCAGCATGGCAGGTTCTCCCTCCTTTATTAGTGATGATGGCCGAAGCTTTTTTCATAATAGGCTCCCAATCAGGATCTGTCATATCTGTTACCAAAACAGACCCTGCAACAAACTCATGTCCTTCAGATACCCGCTTATCTAAAGAATACATGATAGTTGCTTTACCTGCACCAATTTTATCTCCTACTGCAATTCCTTTTGTAATTATTTTTGTATGCCTGTTTTCATCTTCTATGGCATATTCGGTAATTTTATTATGATCTTTCTGTGAATGAATGGTTTCAGGTCGTGCCTGAACAATGAACAGTTCTTTTGTAATACCATCGATCGCCCATTCCACATCCATGGGTGTCCATTTATTTTTTATCCGGGTATAATGTTCTTCAATAATAACGACCCATTTTGATAATTTCAAAATCGTTTCATCTTTAAGGCAGAACCTTTTGCGAAAATGATTTTCTGTAGGGATGATCTTTACACGTTCATCTCCTCCTTCACCATAGATCATCATCTTATCTTTATTGCCCATTTTCTTTTCTATAATGGGTGAATAATTTTGATTCAGCAAAGGTTTGAAAACAATATATTCATCAGGAGAAACGGATCCCTGTACAATCATTTCACCCAATCCGTAAGAGGCATTGATAACAACAGCATCTTTAAACCCGCTTTCGGTATCTATGGAAAAGGCAACCCCGGAAGCACCCAAATCACTTCTCACCATTTTTTGTACGCAAACAGAAAGTGCCAGCTGAAAATGATCATAGCCAAAACTCTGACGATAACTGATTGCCCGGTCTGTGAATAAAGACGCAAAACAATTTCGTACACAATCCATCAGTGTTGCCGGACCCCGAACATTCAAATAAGTTTCCTGCTGTCCTGCAAAAGATGCATCCGGTAAATCTTCTGCAGTGGCCGAACTTCTAACTGCAACGTCCGTATGAATCTGGTCATATTGTTTAGACAATGCTTCATAGGCATATATTATCTGATCACTCATTTCACGTGGGAAACGGCCGTTTAAAATCATCTGACGTATTTGCATGCCACCTCTCCTCAATGATTCGATACTTTCATAATCAATAACATTTACAACTTCCTTGATTTTTTCTTCCAGAAGGTTATGACGTATAAATGCATAATAAGCATCCACTGTAATAACAAACCCATCCGGAATATTTACTCCAAGGCTGGTAAGGTGCTGAAGCATTTCACCTAAGGAAGCGTTCTTTCCTCCTACCATTGGAATGTCATGTATTCCTACAGCTTTCAAGGGTAATGTAAATGTCATATCAATATTTTTTTTCAAAACTAAATCTAAATCATAAAGCGTAAATATTATTTTTAAGTTAACAAAAAAGCCGGACATTTTAAGTCCGGCATATTCTCTATTATTTGTTCAGCCAATTAATATTTCAACATGTATTTGATACTACCATCCTGCTGAATAATATTTCCTGATTTTAATTTGCCGCGCAAACCCGCTTGATAATACTGAGCCGGATGATATGTGTACTGATAGCTACCGATACTTTTCACTTTACCTTTGAAACCTGCATCTTCCATGGAAGAAAAATAAGTGATGGGAGAATTACCTATGGATTTATATTTTCCACGCAGTGCTTCATTATCATAGGAACTGTAATATGTTAAATTAGCTGAACCGATTGATTTCAATTTTCCTTTATACGCATCATTTTCATTAAGCAAATAATAATTGAAAGCCAGATTTCCAATCGATTTTATTTTCCCCACCAGTGCTTCATTATCTGTTGAACTGTAATAAGTAACGATGGCACGGCCGATCATTTTCACTTTACCTCTGAATGCTTCATTATCATTTTCTGTATAATATTCTGTACGTCCCACATAATCCTGAAGAATATTCTGGTTATTTTCTCTCACCCCTCTGTAAATATCCACCCCGAATTTCAAAATGGTTCCTTCTTTGGAAATATTTACAAGCACTCCTTCGTCGAGTTCAATCCCGAGTGACTCCACATCTCCCGATTCATTAAAATTAACCCTTGAAAATTTCTGTGCATTGGAATGAAAACACATAAGGCAAAAAGGAATGGGAGAAAGAACTTTTTCAAATTAAAAATATTTGAATGACAAGGTAAGAAAAAAACTAATACGGGGATAGGTAGCTTGCTGTCATTTAACTTTGTTAATTCTTAGGCAACTATAACAAAAACGAAGGCGGAATCTATCAAAAATATTAATTTGGATATATGATGCGTAGTATATTATTCATTTTCGTTCTGATCATACAGGGTTTTGTATCACATGCTCAGGATCTTACGGGAACCTGGGAGACGGTGATGGATGACAGAAGAGAATTTTTACAGTTGAATATTGTTAAAGGGAAAGATAAGTTATGCGGCTATACATGGGATTACCAGTTAGGTAATAAAGAAAGCTATTGCAAAGCATTTTTTGAAGCAACTTTTGATAAGGAAAATAAACAATGGGTTTTTGTTGGAAAAAAAATGATAGAAACAAGCGGAGGTCATGAATTGATGATACTCCGGCTGTGTTTTCTAAAAGAAAACAACATTGCCTATCTGGAAGGAACTTTAGGCGTTCAAACCATCACCATGTGGTCCAGTAAAGAATCATTTATTGAAGAAATAAAATTAAAAAGAGTATATCCCAAGCCTGCTTATATGTACAGGTTCATGGAAGATTGTATTGCAGAAGCCAAAAAGAAACCTGTCAAAAAAAGTACGGTTTTCCCACCCGCTCCTAAAAAACCTCTTGTAAAATCTCCTACCAGGCCTAAACCTGTGGAAATGCCACCACCACAGAAAGATACCGCCGCATTCAAAAGGATAAATCCTGAAGCGCCTGTTATCAATAACCGGCAGCCCCCTCCGGTTTCCACGATACAGGAAAAAACTGTTCAGAAGAAAATGCTTCAGCGTAAGAGGACGGAAGTATCCAGGATCAAAATAAATACAAGGGATATTATTCTGAATGTATATGACAATGGTGTGGTAGACAATGATACTGTTTCCATTTTCTATAATGGAAAACTGATTGCCAATCACCAGTGGCTGTCAGAGAAATCCATAACTATTCCATTGCATCTTGATGAGAATACAAATATTCATGAGATCACTATGTTTGCGGATAACCTGGGAGGCATTCCTCCCAATACAGCGCTGATTGTGGTTACAACGAAAGATAAACGATATGAATTACGAAGCAGTGCAAGCCTTGATACCAATGCTGTTCTCGTTTTCGAATATGTACCGGATAATTAAATACCGATCTTCTGGTTAACGATTGCTAAGATCTCCTGTTCGAGCTGAATGGCTGACTTTTCTATGGTCTTGCCTTTTTCTACGGTCTCCTGAACATAATCTTTATCATCATATCCTGCCGCATTTATTCGAACATTCATAAATGCGCCCATCACTGCACTCCGGGCACATAAGGCACCCACGCCTGCATCTGAAACAGAATTCGGATTTCCGTTTCCAGCCATAGCTTTAATTACCTGCATGGAATCGTGCGCCAGTTCCATCACTTTGAAAGGAATATCAATGGCATATTTGGTAGCAGATTGTATGGCAGCGTTGCGTTGCGCTTTTTCATCATCATTCGATTTTGGCATTCCCAGGGCTATCATGATCTGGTTGAACGCATGTGTATCAGCATCCACCAGTGCAGTCAGTTCATTTTTAAACTGTTCACCTTTCTCTGCCCAGTCACTGAACGTTTCCCACCGCTCGTCCCAGCCTTTTTTATGAGAAGATAAATTTGCCACCATTGTTGCAAGGGAAACACCCAGCGCTCCTATATAAGCTGATATGCTTCCTCCGCCGGGAGCAGGACTTTCACTAGCAGTTTCATCAGCAAAATCAACAAGGCTCATACTGATGAGTCTTGTATCCTTTTTCAGCATATATTCAATGATCCTTTCCTCCGGATTGAAAGGAGTTAATTCATCCAGTCCCATGCTTTTTACGGCAATACGTACCAGTTCCTTTTCACTTACACCAACAGATCTTTTTTGTTTTTTTAAAAAATATTTTCCGGCATCGGTCATTGCCTTTAAAGGTATCAGACCAACCAGTTCACTTCCGGTAACCCTTATGCCACGGGCATCTGCTTTTTTACATACTTCGTCAAAAGCAATGTGAACCGGTGTGATATGGATATTGGTAAGATTCATGGAAATCTGTGCAATACCATACTCTTCAATGAACCAGCCAATTGCTTTTACAGATTTTAAAGATCCCGGGATCATTACAGGATTTCCTTTTTCATCCTTTGCTATTTTGCCGGTAATAGGATTTCCATCCCGCTTTGCCCTTCCGGCTTCCCTTACATCAAATGCCACAGAATTTGCCCTGCGAACAGAAGTAGTATTCAGGTTAACGTTATAGGCTACCAGGAAATCCCTGGCACCTATCACAGTGGCGCCGCGGCGGGCATCAAAAATTACGGGACCGAAGTCGGGCTTCCATTCCGGCAATAATATTTTTGCGGAGAACCCTTCATATTCGCCGGCACGAATTACAGATAGATTACTCCTGGTTTTATCAGGTTGTGCATCTTCATACAGGTAAACAGGTATTTCCAACTCTTCACCCACTCTTTTAGCAAGTTGTGCGGCAAATACAGCCGTTTCTTCCATAGTAATATTGGAGATCGGTATGAGAGGACAAACATCTGTTGCGCCCAT
>JANNZE010000579.1:0-3149 GCA_031410455.1 Chitinophagaceae bacterium
CAACGAGATCTACGGAAAAGGAATTGAGAAAGCAGTAGCAGCTGAACCAGTTAAGAAAACACGTCGTGCCGGTGGTGCAAAGAAAAAAACTACAACTGAAGAAGGAACAACTGAAGCTGCGGCAACAGAAACTCCGGAAGCATAGTTTATATTTTTTCAAAAATTTGAAAGCCCCGAATTTTTCGGGGTTTTTTTTGTTAACAACCTTCTAGGTTGCAACCTGGAAGGTCCTAACCTAGGAGGTCTCAACCTGGAAGGTTGTAAATTTTTAACTGCTATAATCTCAGGATTCGTTTTCTTTGCAAAACCTTCGCCATGAATCCATCTTCAACAGCGGTATTGATTTTACAGGACGGAACAATTATCTACGGCAAAGCATTTGGTAAAACCGGAACAGCCACCGGAGAAATTTGTTTCAATACCGGCATGACAGGTTACCAGGAAGTTTTTACAGATCCCAGTTATTCAGGACAGGTACTCATTATGAATGCGGTACATGTGGGTAATTATGGCGTTCATAAAAATGATGTGGAAAGCGAAGGGGTAAAGGTAAAAGCGGTGATCGGCAAAAATCTGGAGGATAAATACAGCCGTTTACAGGCGCAAGGTTCCCTCCGGGATTATTTTATACAGGAAGGTGTGGTAGCTATAGATGAAGTGGATACACGGGCACTTGTTGCGCATATAAGAAGCAAAGGTGCCATGAATTGTATCATCTCTTCTGATAATGCAGATATCAATGATCTGCAGAAACAACTCAATGCGGTTCCTTCTATGGACGGACTGGAACTGGCATCTGACGTAAGTACACCACACAATTATGAGCTGGGCAATTTGAATGCGTCTAAAAAAGTGGCCGTTCTTGATTTCGGTATCAAAAAAAATATTCTCCATTGCCTGGTGGAAAGAGACGTTCACGTAAAAGTATTCAATGCGCATACTTCTTACGAGGAATTGAAAACATTCAACGCAGACGGATATTTTATAAGCAATGGTCCCGGTGATCCTGCTCCCATGAAATATGCAGTGGAAACTATCCGGCAAATTTTAGAAGATAATAAACCCTTATTCGGCATTTGCCTGGGCCATCAGCTTTTAGCCATGGCAAATGATATTCCTACATTTAAAATGCATCACGGTCACAGGGGACTGAATCACCCGGTAAAAAATCTGGTTACCGGCAGAAGCGAGATCACCACCCAAAACCATGGATTCGGAGTAGATCCGGAAGCAGTGAAAGCCAATAAGAATATTGAGATCACGCATGTTAACCTGAATGATAACAGTATTGAAGGGATTCGTATCAAAAATAAAAAAGCATTTTCTGTTCAGTATCATCCTGAAGCCACACCAGGGCCGCACGACAGCCGGTATTTGTTCGACGAATTTGTGAGTATGCTTAATAATTAATTATGAAGATATCCATCATCAATGGCCCGAATCTGAACCTGTTGGGAAAAAGAGAAACAGATATTTATGGAAATGAATCTTTTGAAACTTACCTGGAAAAATTAAAAACAAAATTTCCGGATGTGGAACTGGTGTATTTCCAGAGTAATGTTGAAGGAGAGATAGTAAATGCCATACAAAAAGCAGGTTTTGAAATGGATGGTATCGTATTAAATGCAGCAGGCTATACGCATACTTCCGTAGCAATAGGAGATGCCATTGCGGCAATACCGGTACGTACAGTAGAAGTACATATTTCCAATATTTTTGCCAGGGAAGAATTCCGTAAAATATCCCACATATCTGCAAAAGCGGAAGGCATCATCAGCGGCCTTGGATTGTACGGCTATGATCTTGCTATTGAATTCCTCTGCAGAAAATAAAGTTGCTGGTTGCTAGAGTCCAGAGGCTGGTTGCTAGAGGCTGGTTGCAGGGTAAAAAGTAATTTTTAGGGGGATTAATTACGATGCCCAGCGGGATCTGATCTTCTGTACCTGATCTTTCATTTCATCCAGTTCTTTGAACTGCATCTGCAAAAAGCTGTTGTCTTCCAGCTTTCCGATCACCTTATCCATTTCCATTTCTGTTTCATATACCATTTTACGGAAATGACTGGTGTAATCTTTTTCGCGGGAGCTATAAATACTTTTACTCATCCAGGTTTTTGTCTGGATCATTTCATCCAGCAAACCGTCAAATTTTTCAGCATTGAATTGTTGTGCCGTGATATTTTCTATCTCGAGATAACTTATATATGCATGTTGTAATTTATCAGTTGTATAAGCATTTCCCTGTTCACGATAAAACTGGTGAACTTCATCCCATGTCTGAATGGAATGTTTCTTTATTTTATGCGTGAGTGAACTGATCTCACCTGTACGTATCAGTTGTCCACCGATATTTTTCCATTCGCTCCTGGCAGTGCCTGCGTGTAATGATCTTTTGAATGCATCAAAATCTGTAAATCCTTTCACTTTCAGGTGTTCAAACATTGTTGAAGCTGCATAATACCGTATCAGTTCTTCAAACAAGGATATGCACTTAGGAATTTTCGTAATGCACGTTATGCGGTTGCTGTTCTCCCAACTGTTTACAAAAGCATTTCCTTTTTCATCTGGTGTAAGGCTTTTTAAATAAGTTAGTGATGAGAACATCTCATTGATGGTATCTGGTGCCAGGTAATCGTATTCTATGAGCTGAACTTTTCCTGTACGCTTGTCACGGTCTTTATATTTCCACGAATTCCTTGCCAGGGCATACATATTATACATAAACCAGTAAGCAGGCATAACGAGTAACTGATCTGATGCTACATCATTCAATAATAAACTAAAAGGGATCGGTACATCCAGTTCCGAGGGATAATCTCCTTTTGCAATGATGGTGAAAGAAGCAAATTTGGAATTGTGCTTAAGGCTTACACACAATCCCGGCCAGAAGCCACGTCCCGCAATAATCTCTCCGTCGGCACTACGGCTGTTATGGTTACTGCCAATGGTTGCACCAGCAGCAATGTTGCTTTGTCCCATGATGAGGGCCGCACATAAAAAAGAATTGTTATGATGCTGTTCATGTGCAGGAAAAATAAGCGTATTCAATACTTCGCAACAGGAAATGGTAGAATTGTTTCCGAGGTAGGAATTAATCAGCCTAGCTCCGTATTTCAATTGAGAATGCGATGCCATGTGGAAACGTACGGC
>JANNZE010000580.1:0-6544 GCA_031410455.1 Chitinophagaceae bacterium
GTGTTGATAGTTCCCGTTGAAGTGTTAATTGAAAGTCCTTATTGTACCAACGGTGGAACAACTACAGTTACATTAGGAACGAATGCTGTTGCCGGAACATTTACTTCTACAGCCGGATTAACATTGAATGCAACAACCGGAGCTGTTACTTTATCATCGAGCACACCGGGAACATATACGGTTACCAATACCGTTACAACAAATGGTTGTACTTCTTCAGCTACTGCATCAATCACCATAAATGCAACACCTGTATCAACGTTCAGTTATGCCGGAAGTCCTTATTGTACTGGTGGCGGAACGGCAACTATAACACTCGGAACAAATGCAGTGGCCGGAACATTTACATCCACAGCCGGATTAACATTAAATGCAACAACGGGAGCGGTAACGCTTTCATCGAGCACACCGGGAATATATACTGTAACCAAAAACGTTACATCTAATGGATGTACTTCATCATCTACTGCATCCATAACCGTTAATGCCACACCGGTATCAACGTTCAGTTATGCCGGAAGTCCTTATTGTACCAATGGTGGAACGGCTACTATTACATTAGGAACAAATGCTATAGCCGGAACATTTACTTCTACCACAGGATTAACATTGAATGCAACAACGGGAGCTGTTACCTTATCATCGAGTACACCGGGAACCTATACGGTTACCAATACCGTTACCGTTAATGGATGTACTTCATCTTCAACTGCATCAATAACAGTTAATGCCACACCTGTATCAACGTTGAGTTATGCCGGAAGTACATATTGTACCAATGGTGGAACAGCTACTATAACATTAGGAACAAATGCTGTTGCCGGAACATTTACTTCGGCTGCAGGATTGACAATTAATGAAACAACGGGAGCTGTCACTTTATCATCGAGCACACCGGGAACGTATACAGTTACCAATACAGTAACAGTAAATGGATGTACTTCATCATCAACTGCATCAATCACCATCAATGCAACACCGGTTTCAACGTTCAGTTATGCCGGAAGTCCTTATTGTACCAATGGCGGAACGGCTACTGTTACATTAGGAACAAATGCTGTTGCCGGAACATTTACTTCTACCACAGGACTTGATCTTGATCCTGTTTCAGGCGATGTAAATTTATCATTTAGCACACCGGGAACGTATACAGTTACCAACACCGTTACTACTAATGGATGTACTTCGTCAGCAACTGCTTCTATAACAATTGTTCAGGGTCCTTCTGCAACAATTGCATATGATGGTACTCCATTCTGTGCTACAACAGGATCAATTTCTGTTCAACGTTCTGGCACTGCTGGAGGATCATATTCCAGTACAACAGGACTTTCAATTAACACTTCAACGGGAACTATCAACACAGTTTTAAGCACACCAGGCACTTATACAGTTACCTATACTATCAGTGCCACAGCGGTTTGTGCGATATTTACAACCAACACGTCAGTGACTATTACTTCACCGGTCATTGTAAATGTAGAAATCGATTCGTTAATTCAATGTACGAATGGAAATACCACTGTTACTGTATCTGCAACAGGTGGAACGGAACCATATTCAGGGACAGGAACTTTTACTGTTATTGCAGGAAATTATAATTACACCGTAACAGATGCAAATGGGTGTTATGGAAATTCAAGTATAACGATTACCCAACCATCTCCATTGGCTGGCCCCGGAACTATTTCAGGCATTTCTGATGTTTGTCCTTATATAAATGCAGACACAAGTATTGCCTATACCATCAGAAAAGTAACGGCTGCTACCTCTTATATCTGGATTATTCCTGATTATGCACAAATAATCGGTGTGGAAAATGACACCACTATTTTTGTAAAATATGAAACAGGTTTTGTAAGAGGAAACATTATAGTTTTTGCAAATTCAGAATGTGGTACCAGTGCAGACAGTTCTATCTTTTTTGTAGAAAGAAGAGCACCTTATCTTGGTGTTGGAATCATATCAGGACCTACAGAAATATGTAGTTCGGTAAATAGCGTAACTCCGGTTAGTTATTCAATTACGTCGGTTCTATATGCAACATCTTATGACTGGCAGGTTCCTGCAGGTGTGCAGATAACAGGAGGGCAGGGCACTGCAACTCTACAAGTAACATTCACAGATACGTATACTTCCGGTGGCAGAATAAGTGTACAGGCTAGAAATTTCTGCAGTGAAAGTGTAAGAAGATATACCTATGCCATTGCAAAAAAATTACCGCTCGCACCGGGAATTATCACCGGACCTGTTGATGCATGTCCGTACATGGGCCGCGATACATTAATTACCTATTCTATACGTTCCGTTTCCAATGCTGCTTCTTATAACTGGAGAATTCCTGCCGGAAGTATATTAATGAGTGGCCAGGGTGATACAAGTATTACCATTAAGTATTTAAATTCATTTGTGAGGGATACGGTGTCTGTGTATTGTGTTTCCAATTGCGGGAACAGTGGCTTACGATACCTTGCAATTTCCAGAAAATTACCAGGTTTACCTGGAGCTATTTCCGGTACTACAGATGTTACAACTGTAATTCTAAGAGACAGTGCCGTGAAATATTCTATCAGGAAAGTGCTGAATGCAACAGGTTATTTATGGACGGTTCCTGCAAACGTTAACGTATTATCGCAATCAGATACTTCCATAATTGTAAAATTTGAAAGTTCATTTATTTCAGGAACAATATCAGTGGTTTCAGAAAATAATTGTGCCACCAGTTCCGTGAGAAACTTATTGGTCTCACGGAAATTACCAGCAACACCATTAATCATATTCGGTTCTACCAATGTTTGCAATGTAATAGGCACCAATAATCTTGAATGGTATAAAATAAATAAAGTGAGTTCTGCTTCTTATTATATATGGGCAGTTCCATCAGGAGCAGAAATTATTTCCGGGCAGGGTGATACTGCCATACAGGTGAAATTTTATAACGGATTTGTATCAGGATCACAGATTTCTGTGAGGTCTGCTATTGATGGTGCCACCAGTGCTGCAAAAGTTTTGAGTATATACCTGAAACTCTCATTGGCACCCGTATCCATTTCAGGCCCAACTGTGGTATGCTCTTATATTTCTCAGGCATCTACGGTAACCTATTCGGTTACTCCGGTAGCAGGTGCTACATCTTATAACTGGGCCGTTCCTGCTGGGTGCACTATTCTGTCAGGACAAAACACCACTTCTTTAAATGTGAGGTTTGAATCTTCATACAACACCGGAAATATTGCAGTCTCTTCAGTGGCAGGTTGTGGAAACAGCGGTGCCCGAATTTTGGCGGTGAGTAAATTGCCTGCAAAACCTTCTGTAATCACAGCTTCGGGTAATGCGTGCCCCGGTGCAACTTTATCTTACTCAGTTTTAAATACAGCTGGCTTAACATCCTATTTGTGGACATATCCGGCAGGAGCAATTGTTTCAGGTCAGGGAACTTCCCAGATTACTTTAAACTATCCAGTTCCATTTATTTCAGGAACTGTTTCCGTAAAAGCGGTGAATGTCTGCGGAACAAGTTATGCATCATCCTTAGCAGTATCCTCATCATTGTGTTCAGGCGGAAGATCAAATGCAATGATCTCATTCAGTTTAAAAGAAGCATCTGTTTTTCCGAATCCTTCAGCCGGAATATTTATGGTCAATATACAATTGCAAGCACGAAACGAAATGGTTAAACTGAAGTTGATGAAGATGTCTGGTGAAATCGTGTGGGAAACAACTGCCTATAATAAATATGGTTTTGTAAGGCAGGAAATCAGGAAAACGGATATTTCCTCCGGATTATATATCCTTCAGTACTCCGGAAAAAATGAAAGCGGAAAATTAAAAATCGTAATTGAACACTAAAAAAACAAAAGCACTTATATGATAAGTGCTTTTGTTTTACAATAATAATTTTAGACAGTAGTACCGTATTCCGAAGCGGTTCCTTTGCCGTCAGCAGATTTAAAAAGATCTTTAGCCTGATCGGGAACATATTTATCAAATATATTCTTTGCTTTATCCTTTATGTCTGAAGTAAGTTTTTGTTTGGCTTCCGGCGTCATAGTAGAATATTTATAATAAGCATACGCAGCCAGTCCTGCAAACACGAGTAGTTTTTTATTCTGTAACATAGTTTGAAATTTTAATGATGGTTGATGATCATTAATAAAATATCATACCATTTTTAGTTGCAGCTTTCTACTGTGGCATTGATAAGGCGGTCATTGATAGCATCACATTTTGGTTTAAGAAAATTAAAGCTGCCATTCTTAACAGCATATTTACCTTTTGTATGAATGAACAAAGCGCATTGTTCTGCCTGTTCACGCTGATGGCCGCAGATTTCAATAAGTGTATCAATTACCCAGTCGAAAGTATTGATATCATCATTCCATACGACGAGAGAGAAGGAGGTAGCATTATCTTCAAGGATGTCTGTATCATCAGAAGGCGAATAAGCAGGATCGTAAATTGTATTTTTCATTTTTAATCAGGATATAAATTTACCGAAAAAAATAAGTTGAAAAAAAAGAAGAATATTTTTAAATTTTTTTTGTTGGTTTAAATTTCCCCTTATCTTTGCCCTCCCAAAAAGGGAGCATAGCTCAGTTGGTTTAGAGCATCTGCCTTACAAGCAGAGGGTCCGCGGTTCGAACCCGTGTGCTCCCACAAAGAACCCCGATCACATCGGGGTTCTTTATTTATACTATCATTTGTAACTGCATCAGCATTCCATCTTATACAATATTTTAATATTTCAGGCGTTTAGATAGATAGCCAATATTATTTTATGTATAATCCTATTTTACCTACAAAAACCAGACACATATTAGTCTTACTGATGTGTACCATTTCATCATTCAACGCTGTGTGTCAAAGTACATCCAAATTCATGAGAGCGAATTTATACATGGTGCCGGCAACAGGTTCTAAAGTGCTGGTAGATGGTAATTACACGCAATATGATAATAATTACAGCAATGCTGTAGATATACAGGATGTATGGAAAATGACAAATACCGGTGAAAACTTCGGTATCATCAGGGACGGTTACACGCTTGTGATGGAAAGAAGGAAAGAAATTCCACTTACAGATACCTCATTTTTCAGGATCTGGAATCTGCAGCCCAGGAATTACCAGGTTGAAATTATTGCACGTAATTTAAATCAGCCTGATCTTCAGGGAAGTTTATGGGATAATTTTACAAGAACGTATACAGATATTCTGTTGAACGATACCACGCGAATCAATTTTACCATAAGTTCTGATCCGGCCTCTTACGTTTCCAACAGGTTCAGGATAGAATATAGTACAGTGTATATAAGCTCTCTACCTGTTATATTCAGTTCTATCAATGCCTACAGAAAAGGTGCAGGTGCAGTGATCAACTGGAAGATTGCGCTTGAATCAGATGTTGATTATTATTCCGTAGAAAGAGCATCGAATGGAAATAATTTTGTAGAGATCACCAGGCAGGAAGCATTTAACGATGGCAACTCACAGAATTATTCTTATTACGAAAGGAATTTATCCAGGGGAAATCATGTTTACCGTATCAAAGCTGTTTACAGAGATGGCAATTATGCTTATAGCGAGCACGCAAGAACAATGATGAACAGCCAGAATGCGGAAACAATTACCGTATATCCAAACCCGGTTATCAATAAAAAGGTTCAGATCCAGTTTTCAAATACAGAAACCATGAAATGCCGGATTGCTTTTATCAATTCAAATGGTAAAGAAGTATGGTCTGAATCAGCAGTTGTTCCGGCAGGAGCTAACCGCACTGTACAATTACCTCAGCACATAACGTCGGGTGTTTACAGATGTATTTTATGGGATGCAACCGGTATTAAAGACGCTAAAACCATCATTGTGTTATAGTTTAAAATAAATTATATATAAAATTAAACGGCAATTCTCTTTGAATTGCCGTTTTTCGTATACATCTTTGTACCGGATTTACTTGAATCCATACCTCTTGCTTTTCTATTATCTGTTGAATTACCACACGAGATTCCTCTCTCGATCCATTTTCTACGTATTGCCCTGTTTAGCACCCCTTAGTTAGCGAAACAGAAGTATTCTTTTTTTTCAATGTTCATGAATCACCGTTACCTCGGTTTTTTTCTATTATTATACGAAAGTGGACTTTATGAACAATTTATTACGTATCCCTAACTTCACATCAATAAGAATCATTGCATTCTTGTTTTTATCTGTATTACTTAATCAGTCTGAGGCCCAAACCATTCAGACTTTCAATGCATCCGGAACCTTTACAATGCCAACTGCAGCGGGATTAACATCCGTTACAGTTCAGGCATGGGGTGGCGGCGGTGGTGGTGGAACCGGTGGAGGCAGAAACAAAGGTGGCGGTGGTGGCGGAGCTTATGCCAGCAGTGTGCTTACACTTACTCCCGGAAACAATTATACGGTAACCGTAGGAGCTAGTGGTGGACCAGGTGCGAACGGAGGCAATTCAAGTTTTAATACAACATCAGTAATTGCGGCCGGTGGAACTGGTTCTGCAACTTTTTCAGGAGGTGCAGGTTC
>JANNZE010000581.1:0-3792 GCA_031410455.1 Chitinophagaceae bacterium
GCCATCTCTCCGCGGCAAAAATAAGGGCATGATATTGCCCGGCAAAAAAAATATGGTTTTAATTCTGAAATTTCTGAAAGGGATACTTTTCCTGATTGATCAGAAAGAGCGGAAAGCTTTGCCAGTATTACATCACACCGATTCTGCTTAGATATTTGTGAAACGCTGATTTATATAAAAGATCAATCTGTGAATGTACATTCAATGCTGTTTTTACACATATAGTTCAAAAATCATGTTTAGGACAAGCATATTTTAATTATATCTCAGGCTTCTTTTTCTTTCACCACCACCAGGTCTTCCACTGAAACGGTTATAGGAATAACACCTACCTGTAAAATGGCTTTTTTGCCCCGGATCTCTTTCACAATTCCTACCTGTCGATTTTGTTTCATTTTTACTTTGTCTCCTATTTTGATATCTCCACCGATCTCCTCAAATTTTTCATTCATTTTCTTCTGCTGTTTATCATGGACCATTTTCTGCTTCTGATCAAACAATAAAATCTGCATAGCTTTCATCGCTTCGGTTTTGTCTTCTGCTTTCCTCCACTCTATCACCATCGCTTTCAGTTTTCGTTCCATATCTTTCAGATACTGAAACTTATCTTCCGCAATCATGTTCTTTTGTTTTAGTCTTTCTATCTCCTGGCGATGCTGTTCCTTCTCTATCGCTGCTTTCATTTCTTTTCTAAGCTGTTCATTCTGCTGTAATAATTTTTCGAGTTGCTTTTTCTCTTCATCAATTTTGTGAAGATCCTGTTCCGTTCTGTTCAATAATTTGTCTAATCTGAAATGATCTTTTTCCACTATTTTTTTTGCCCTGTAGATCAGTTTTTTTTCCAGTCCTATTCTTTCAGCGATGGCAAATGTATAAGAGCTTCCAGGTTTACCCACCTGCAGTTTATACATAGGCAAAAGGTTTACCTCATCAAACTGCATGGCGCCATTCACTATACCTTTCACTTTATTGGCCATGATCTTGAGGTTCAGGTAATGGGTGGTTACAATGCCCATGGCATGCTTATATGCCAGTTCCTCCATGATCACTTCTGCAAATGCACCACCTAAATTAGGATCACTGCCACTCCCCAGTTCATCAATGAAGAAAAGTGTTTTTCCATTTGCATTTTCTAAAAAATGCTTCATATTTTTTAACTGCGAAGAATAAGTACTCAATTCAAATTCTAGGCTTTGTGTATCGCCTATGTGGATCATGAGTTGTTTGAAAATTCCCATCTCACTATCCGCACTTGCAGGCACCAGCAAACCTGCCTGCATCATTACCTGTAACAATCCAACAGTTTTTAATGTAACAGTCTTCCCGCCGGCATTAGGACCACTGATCACCAGTATCCGTTGATCATTATCCAGAACCAGATTCACTGGAATAGTTGGCTTATTTACCTTCCTGTTATACAGCAGCAATAATGGATGCACAGCATTAACCAGGCGCACCACCGCTTTATCGCTTATCATCGGCAATTGTCCATTATAATCTGCCGCCAGTTTTGCTTTGGCAAAAATGAAATCAAAATCCGCTGAGATGGAATAATAGGTTTGTAGCAAAGGTGCGTATACACTTAACTGTGCCGTTAGTTGTTTGAGAATGCGGTTCACCTCCCTTGTTTCTTCATATTCAAGAGAGAAGATCGCATTATTAATGTCTGTTGTTTCTTCTGGTTCTATATAACTGGTTCTTCGGCTGTCACTTTCACCGTGCAGTACACCGCGAATCATTCTTTTACTTTCTGCTACAACTGCAAGCACCCGACGGCCATTCATAAAACTTTCTTCTATATCCGCCAGGTAGCCCTGTTTATTCAGTTTACTTACAATGCGATCAAATAATTTGCGCAATTCATTTCTTTTACGATACAGGCTCAATCGTATGGATGCCAGTTCTGCACTCGCAGAATCTTTTACAATTCCTGCTTCATCCAGCACCGCTTCTATCATCTCTTTGATGGCCTTCTCATAATAACTGTCTTTGACTATTTCTGAAAGTGCAGGATTTCCTTCTCTCCTTTCTGCATTAAACCACCGATAGATATTGGATGCATTGGCTGTAAGTTTAAGTATCAGCAAAAATTGTTCTGATGTTAAAGTAGCCCCGGGAATGGCGAGCAATTTGAGTTCACGCGAAACAGAATAGGCAAAATCATTCGGAAAAAATTCGCCGGCATCTGTCAATACTTTGTATTCATACGTTTGATGCAATGCCGTTTGCAAAAATTCTTTGCGGGTGTGTATGGTAAGATTCCTGGCTTTCTCCCGCGACAATTCCATCCTGCAATGGGCAGCTAAAAGTTCTTTTACCTTGGTGAATTCTAATTGCTGAAGCGTTGATTCCGGAAATATTTTCATGTATGCGTTGAGCGGCGAAGTTAAAACCGGAACACTTAAATTCTGCCAAATATTGGTTTTTACATTACTATTTCTGAATTATTTGTAATTCCTCCCAGGGTGTAGAGCCATCTTTTTCTCTTTTCAGGATGTATTTATCTGTACAACCAATAACAATCTCTGCTGTTGTGTATACTTTTGAGTTTGCTGCCAGGTGCCCGCCTGTTACCTTGCCAGTACTGTCTGCAACTGCTATATGAAGATGACTTCCATTTTCGGAAACTGTACCCGATAAACTAACGATCTCAAAAAAACCGATTCCCGTGGAAACAGCAGGCTGATTGGCGAAACGTATGGCATAATCTGTAAGACTGCCTGCACAGGAAGCTATCCATCCTGCTTTGATATGATGAGAGTCGGCAAATTTCTGAATTTCTTCTTTCAGAAACATTCCCGGTTTTAAACGCAGTATGTACACATCATTCTTTGGCATTGGTGTTGATTTAGAAGCCGTGCAGGAAATGTAAAGCAAAGCACTTAATACATAAACAGTAATTCTCATTATAAAAGTTAAGAGATAATTTTATATCATATTCCGAAAATACAACATGAACAACAATATACAGACAGCAACTTTAGGTAACGGATGTTTCTGGTGCACGGAAGCAGTATTTCAGCAATTGAAAGGTGTAAAGGAAGTGAAAAGTGGTTACAGTGGAGGTGATATGGCCAACCCTGACTATAAAACCGTGTGCTCAGGCGTAACAGGACATGCAGAATGCCTCAACATTTTATTTGATCCGCAAATCATTTCTTTTAAAGAATTGCTGGAAATATTTTTTGCCACTCATGATCCCACAACCGTCAACAGGCAGGGAAACGATGTTGGTACGCAATACCGTAGTGCGATCTTCTACCATAATGATGAACAAAAAAATACGGCTACTGAATTGATCCGGGAACTGGAAGAGCAGAAAGTTTTTAAAGCTCCCATCGTAACTTCCCTTGAAATATTTTCAAAATTTTATCCTGCAGAAAATTATCACAACGATTATTTCAGGTTAAACGGCACCGCACCATATTGCCAGATCGTGATACGGCCTAAAGTGCAGAAATTTCAAATGCATTACAAAGACAAAATAAAAGATCAGTAAGATTTTTTTACGGTCCGGAGTTCCAGCATATTCAAACTGTTGGTGTGCATTCCTGAAATATTTTTAGAAACAAGATGCAGCACCATATCATACCATAATGGAACTACCGGAGCTTCCTCTATGATGATGCGATCCATTGAATGATACCATTGATATCTTAAAGAATCTTCCGTGATGGTAAGTGCTTTTTCATACAACGAATCAAATGCTGCATTTTTAAATCTTGTATAATTAGGCGGTGCCGGATTTTTACTGTAAAAAACACCGAAATAATTTTCCGCATCCGGATAATC
>JANNZE010000582.1:0-2495 GCA_031410455.1 Chitinophagaceae bacterium
GTAGAAATAAGTATTATCAAATACAGATTTTGAATGGAGAATCATTTCATTTCAAGATCTGAACATTCACTGTTATGAGATTGTTGGTTGAATGAATTTTGATTCATCTAAATTTTTCTCATTTAAAATTAAAAAAAATAAAATGTCTCGTCCGGTTCAATATAATAATTCCGTAAAATTTGAAGGTATCCCGGAAGGATATATGGGAGAAGGATATATGGCCACCAATTTTGAAAAAGTGGTGAGCCTTGCCCGTAAAAATTCCATCTGGCCTTTACCTTTTGCTACCAGTTGCTGTGGTATCGAATTCATGGCTACCATGGCCAGTCACTACGACCTGGCACGCTTTGGTTCAGAGAGAGTTGGTTTTTCACCCCGCCAGTGCGATCTGCTGATGGTAATGGGAACCATTGCTAAAAAAATGGGTCCGGTACTTCGCCAGGTGTATTTACAAATGGCAGAACCACGCTGGGTTATGGCTGTAGGTGCATGCGCCAGCAGTGGTGGAATCTTTGATACATATTCTGTACTGCAGGGGATTGATCAGGTTATTCCGGTGGACGTATATGTGCCCGGTTGTCCTCCAAGACCCGAAGCCATTCTGGATGGTTTTATGAAGATCCAGGAACTGGTGAATGCAGAAGGATTAAGAAGAAGGCACAGCGATCAATATAAATCATTACTTGCCGGATACGGCATTCAATAGAAATTATTCTGCTTCATGAGTTTGACTAACGAAACGATCCGGCAAATACTTACAGAGCAATTCGGAGAAAGCATTACCGACTGGCAGGAGCCTTATGGTATGCTCACTTTTACTATCGAGCGAGACCTCAATTTAAAAGTTTTACAATTCCTTTTCGATCATGAGACCATACGTTTTCAGTTTTTGACTGATCTGCAGGCCGTTCATTATCCTGATAACAAAGGAAAAGAACTGGCAGTAGTGTATCATTTACACAATCTAGTAGACAATGTGAGAATCCGTATGAAGGTATTCACAGATATCCAAAAACCGGATGTATTCAGTGCATCTGCCATCTACCGTTCTGCAAACTGGATGGAGAGAGAAACATATGATTTTTACGGGGTCAACTTTGTCGGGCATCCGAACCTGATCAGGGTTCTGAATGTGGATGAAATGGATTATTTCCCGATGAGAAAAGAATTTCCACTGGAAGATCAGACGCGGGTGGATAAAGATGATGAGATGTTTGGACGATAAAACTATTTTAAATTATAAATTATAAATTTTGAATTTAAAAACACATGAAGGAAATTTTACTTCATTTAAAATTAAAATTCAAAATTTTTAATAATCACGATGAACGATCATATCGAATTACCAACCGGGAGCCTGGAACAGGCAACAACCACGTTGAATCTTGGTCCTACGCATCCGGCAACACATGGTGTTTTTCAGAATATCCTGGAACTGGATGGCGAACGTATTGTGAAAGCCACATCAACCGTTGGTTACATACACAGGGCATTTGAAAAAATAGCAGAACGCAGACCTTTATACCAGATTACCCCTCTTACAGACAGATTGAATTATTGTTCCTCACCGATCAATAATATGGGCTGGCACCTCACTTGTGAAAAATTGCTGGGGGTAAACACGCCAAAGCGGGTGGATTATCTGAGAATCATCATCATGGAGCTGGCACGAATCAGCGATCATCTCATTTGTAATTCAATTGTAGGTGTTGACAGCGGTGCTTATTCCGGGTTTTTATATTTAATGCAGTTCCGTGAACTGATCTATGAGATCTATGAAGAAGTGTGCGGGTCAAGGCTTACCACCAATATTGGTAGAATAGGTGGTTTTGAAAGAAATTTCACCAATACCGCATTTGAAAAATTAGAGAAATTTTTAAAAGAATATCCGAAGCAGTTAAAAGAATTTGAAAACCTGTTCACCCGTAACAGGATCTTCATGGACAGAACCATTGGTTGCGGCCCTATTGATGCTGCCACAGCCTTAAATTATGGGTTTACCGGCCCTAACTTGAGAGCTGCAGGTGTGGATTATGATGTACGTGTACATTCACCGTACAGCAGTTATGAAGACCTTGATTTTAAAATACCGGTAGGTAAAACCGGGGACTGTTACGATCGTTTCCTGGTGAGGAATATGGAAATGTGGGAGAGCCTGTCTATCATTGAACAGGCGTATAAAAAAGTGCAGGAATTCAAAGGTGCAGAAGCGGAAGTATTTCATGCCGATGTGCCGGCATATTATCTTCCGGAGAAAAAAGATGTGTACACCAAAATGGAAGCGCTCATCTATCATTTTAAAATAGTGATGGGTGAAACGGATATACCACCGGGTGAAGTTTACCATTCTGTGGAAGGCGCCAATGGCGAACTTGGTTTTTACCTGATCACAGACGGAGGAAGAACGCCTTACCGTTTGCACTTCAGGCGCCCATGTTTTATTTATTACCAGGCATATACAGAATTAATTAAAGGCGGAATGCTGAGTGATGCTG
>JANNZE010000583.1:0-8742 GCA_031410455.1 Chitinophagaceae bacterium
GAATCAGAACCGTCTTTTATAGGCATGTATATAGATGTAAACAATTTTACACCATCACGCATAGATATGTATATTTCTTTTTTTGTATAATTATTTTTCAACCATGCAGAATCTGTTTGAGCATCAACATTTAAATACAAAAAAATAAATAGAAATGAATAAAGCTTTTTCATCATATACATTTATAAAAAGATACAACTTTTTATAAAGAATATAAAATCAATTTTCGAAAAGAGTCTGAATGATTTTTTCCGCCTTCTTCAAATCGATCCCTTTACCCAAAACACCTTTGAAAAGATCAACTTCTGCTTTCAAACGTGCAATGGAATTGGTAATGGTAAAATCTTTCATCTTCAACCCCTATTTTACTTCTTCCCAATGTATAGGCATAGATACTGATGCTCCCGCTTTTGGCCTTACGGAATATACAACTGCTACAGTTGCCTGCGGACGATTCTGTAAAAAATCAATATACATTTTGCCATTACGATATTTTGTTTGCCTTTCAATGGTGGTGTATTCTGGAATTTGTTGATGAATCAGTGTAGCTATTTTTCCAGCAAACTCTTTGGAATCTTCATACGTATATTTTGCACCGAATGGAATATAAATGTGCAAGCCTGTTGATCCGGAAGTTTTTTGGGAGAAATCTCTGGCCATGATTTTTCTTTTTCAAGAAATCAGCCAATATTCAATACTGAAAATCAATTACTGCATTGAATCCATATTTCAGATGTGGCTGAATGGAAACACCGCAACTTTTATAATCTCCTAATAATGCATTGCGGTGACCGAGATCGGGAACATCCTTGTCAATAAGAAGGGTCAATACTATGTCAATCGCTGCTTTATAACCATACGAACAACACTCACCTGAAAAATACTGATTGTTTTTGCATTCATCAGATAATCTGTCATGACCTACATAACTTTTTTTTCCGGATGTTATGGCGTGACAGTTCGCACTCCTGTAACATTTTTCATTGAGGATTAAAACCGGTAAAGGTTTCTGCTGTTGAAGTGTATTTATCAGCGAAATAAAATAAGAAGATGTTTCCAGGGATTGGTAAATAGACATGGATGGATATTTCCTCACCACCGTTTTTAAAAACAAAGCCGGATTCATTCGCAAGAGGTTCAATATATGAATCACATTTCTTTCCCCGGTGGTCATGTATCCGGCATCTGCAGCTGTATTAGCTCTGTTGTACACGGCATCATTCCATTCATTACTGAATGAAGCAAGTGGTGACTGAGCATTTGTAAGAATGCAGTTAAACATCAGCGCAAAGGAAAATAATAATTTCAAAAGCAAAAGATTATTGTCAAATATGCATTACGGCATTTTAATAACAATAATCTTACTGCTAATTTTGTGTGAATCTATATCCGTACACCCGTTGAACCGATCACACCAAACACTTTTAACAACCATATGATCACACAGATGATCACTACAATATTCAGAATCGACTTTATAGAGGAAGCCATAGGTATGTAACGGTTTACTAAATAAAGTATAACACCAATTACAACTAAGATCAGAATGATTTGAATTATTCCCATAACAAATATTTTATCTGGATATATATAAAATCGTACCTGATTAATATTTTACCTGGCAATTTTCACAAAAGAAGGTTCTGCGGTTTGTTTTTCCTGAATATTTCTTGATAATGGGAAGGTTACATCGGCTGCAGATCTTTTTGGTATGGGCGAGCCAGTGCTTTTTTAATTCATACATTTTCTTCCATTCCAGGAAATCAAAACTGTAGATCCTGGCCTGCTTGATCATGGCATTCAGTTTTGCGGCCGGCAGATCACCGATTCTGGTTTCGGGATGAACTTTTATCCTGTACAAAACTTCATTCTTGATAATATTTCCCACGCCTGAAAATATATCCTGGTTCAGTAATGCATCACACACCAGCATATCAGGCAACAACAGTAATTTTTTCCTGGCTGCCCGGGGATTCCATATGTCACTCATAACATCAGCTTCCCAGTCATATTCTGCCAATGTAATTTTATCTGTCAGCCGGGTAGCACAGGTATAAAAATAAATATCGCCTTTGGCAAACTGAAGATGTAACCGTAATGACCGGTCTGGCTTGATGTGTTCATTAATGCTGTATGAACCGAATAATAAAAAATGTATCCTTATAATATGCTTGTTCGTAACTATAAAAAATTGCTTTCCCCATGTTTTAAAATCAAGGATTTTTTTATTCTCCAGAACCGATTTATCAAATTTGGCGTTACCAGTAGCATGAATGATTTTGCAATTTTTAAAGGGTTCAACAATTTCTTTTAAAATAATCAGTGAAGGACCTTCAGGCATTTGAACTTTATGGTAAACTGAGCAAAGTATGCGCCATGAGATGAGGTACTTCTTAAGAAATTCGGGGAATTAAATCAACACCATTCCGGATTTTGAGCTCAGTGGGGTGGAATGATAATTGTGGCTTTAATATCCTAAATCATAGTCATGCAACAACTTAAAAGTAAAAAAATTGCCATTATCACAGAAGATGGATTTGAAGAATCTGAACTTACTTCCCCCAAGGAAGCATTGGAAAATGCAGGTGCAACAGTTCATATAATTTCAAGTAAAGACAAAGTGAAAGGCTGGAATCACGATCACTGGTCCATTGAATTACCAGTTGATGTAATGATTGACAACGCTAAAGTGGAAGATTATGATGCATTGGTAATTCCCGGTGGTGTAATCAATCCGGATAAAATGAGAACAATAGACGGATATATAAATTTTGCCAAATCATTTCTTACCGCTAAAAAAACAGTGGCTGCTATTTGTCATGGTCCGCAGCTATTAATTGAAACGCAAATGCTTACCGGAAGGGAAATGACATCTTATCCTTCCATTAAAACAGATCTTACCAATGCTGGTGCAAATTGGAAAGACCAGGTGGTAGTGGTTGACAATGGATTGGTAACCAGCCGGAGCCCAAAAGATCTTCCTGCTTTTAATGAAAAACTGATAGAAGAAATTGCTGAAGGTATTCACCATTCAAAACGAACAACACTTACTACCCCCGTATAACATTAAATTCAACACACATGGCTAAGTTTTCTAAAAAAACACAGGATAAGGTCCGGAACAATATGGAGGAAATGAAAGAGGGAAAACTCCGCTCCGGCTCCGGTAAAAAAGTAACCAGTCGAAAGCAAGCGATTGCGATCGGATTATCAGAAGCAAGAAAATCAGGATCAAAAGTTCCATCAAAAAAATCAGGCGCTGCATCTGCGGGAAGAGGAAGAAAACCGGGTTCCGAAAATGCAGCATCTAATAAATCTGCAACTAAAAAATCACCTTTAAAGAAGAGAGGAAGGCCGGCACTTAATTCAACTGTAAAAAAATCTCCGTCAAAGAAAAGAGGACGCCCTGCAGCTCCTGCTCCTCAAAAACGTAGTTTAAAAACAGGAACGAAAAGTGCAGCCAAAAAATCAGGCGCCAAAAAAAGAGGAAGACCTTCCGGAACTTCAGCACCTAAAAAATCTGCACCCCAAAAGTCAGGTAATAAAAGAGGCCGGAGAGCAGGAAGTTAACTAGGTATCCTGGTCGGGAAGGCTGTAAGAATTATTCTCTTCATCTTCTTCACCAATGGCTTCGTTAGCATCGTCTGATTCAGATCCGGGAACGTCAAGATCTTCACCGCTTATATCGAATGCAGATTCATTTTCATTCAGTAATTCACCGTCTTCATCGGTATTATCGAGAACAGATTTTTTCAGGTTGATATTATCTCCGGTCAAACTGTTTTCGATACTTTCATCGATCAAAGATCTTTCTTCGGGTGTAATATTGGCATCCAGGTCTGTTTTGTTGTTGTCACTCATATTTTTAATTTATAAAAAGGTTTCAAACGTTATGCCGCAGTTATATATCAAAAATCTATCTGGTTTCCTACTGCTTTTTACATCAATGATGTATCCTTCCTGTGTGCAGAAAGGCTCTTCAAAAGTAAGTGAGGTAACAAAACCAAATGTTCCTTTGCAATCGGGTTGTTACCAGTTGATCATAAAAGAAGACACTGCCTGGATGAAAATAACTATTAATGGCGAACAGGTTTCAGGTGATCTGAATTATAACCGAAAAGAAAAGGACCGCAATACCGGTACATTTTCCGGAACTGTCACAAAAGATACACTTGATGTTTTGTATTCTTTTATGTCAGAAGGAATTATATCTCACCGCCAGATCCGTTTTCTGCATTTGAATGATGGATTTGCAGAAGGTTATGGAGAACTGGTGGTGCGTGGTGATACAGCTTTTTTTAAATATCCATTTGGATTACAGTTTGAGACGAATCATTTGTTTAAAAAGATCAAATGCCCGTAAATTGAACCATGAAATTCGGATCGCTTTTTTTAATTTCCATAATATTCCTTTTCAACCAATGCAGCAGAGGACCTTATGCTGCATCCAATAAAAAGTATAAACAGCAGGCAAAGAAATTGGCAAAAGAGATCAGAATGATTCCAGCAGACGTATTGCCACCTGATTCAGTAATCATTAGTCAGTCTTTTGTTGGTACCACTAACTTCGGGTTACGAAGACCAAATTTTGTGATTATACATCATACGGCTCAGGAAAGCTGCGAAAAAACAATTTCTACATTCACACAGGAACAAAAACAGGTGAGTGCACATTATGTGATCTGTAAAGACGGAACATTACATCACATGCTTAATAATTATTTGAGAGCCTGGCATGCCGGTGCTTCCAGCTGGGGAAATGTTACAGATGTAAATTCCAGTTCTATTGGTATTGAACTGGATAATAATGGTAAAGAAATATTTCCCGACTCACAGGTGAAAGCATTATTAGCTTTACTGAATTCATTGAAAAAAAGTTATGGTATTCCTGCTGCAAATTTTCTTGCACATGTTGATGTTGCTCCGGGAAGAAAAGTAGATCCGGGTAAATATTTTCCATGGCAGCAACTGGCAGAACATGGCTATGGAATCTGGTATGGAGATACCACAGGAATTATCGTTCCGTCCTCTTTTAATACTGCACAGGCATTGCGGATAATTGGATATAATATTTCAAACATTAATTCGTCCATACAGGCATTTCGTTTACATTATCTGCAATCAGAAAATACAGGTGAACTATCCGTTGCAGAAATTAAAGTGCTGTATGCACTGATGCTGAAATTTTTATAGCTCCGGTTGTTTTATGTACTTTCCTATAAGCGGCATACCCGAAAGTTCTTTCGCTTCCACCAGCATAATAAATCGCAGGAAGAGGTAAAATAAAATCAAACCTGTTGTAACAGAGATCCATAAATGATCAGGTAATAGATAGGTGATTAATGAATGCAGTCCGTAAATAGCAACCACAATTACAACATAAGCCGTTAATTTTTTTACTGCATATGGAACCGGATAATATTTTTTACCGAGTTTATAACTGGCGATCATCATAAATAAATAGCAACAGAATGTGGCCATTGCGGCGCCTGTATAATGCAGTAGCGGAATTAAAATAATATTGAGGGCTATGGTTATAATTGCACCAACAATGGTGATGATGGCTCCATAACTGTTTTTGTTAGTGAGTTTATACCATACACTCAGATTGTAATATATACCGAGGAAAATATTGGCGAGAGCCAGTAACGGAACCACATCCAAACCCTCTGCCCAGTTTTTATTGGCGAGGTGAATAAATATCCACCTGAATATATCTAAGAATAATGCAATGAATAAAAACATAAAGCAGCATGCGATTACAAAAAATTTCATCACACGGGCATAAGAACGCATTGCATTGTCATCTTTACTCTTATTAAAAAAGAAAGGTTCAGCAGCCATTCGGAATGCCTGTATCATGATGGTGATGAGCAAAGCGATCCGGAATATATTGGCAAAAATGCCTAATTCATGATCGGCCTGTTGTTTGGGAAGATCAACTACATGACGGTAAATCAGCCGGCTCAGTACATCATTCACCATACCACCTAAACCTACAATGATAAGCGGGGCACTGTAACGCATCACTTCTTTCCATAAACCTACGTCGAACTGAAATTTAATCTGGCGTATTTCTTTTGACAAAACAACTAATGTAAACAGGCTTCCACAAATATTTCCGATCAGGTAATATCCAAGGCCTATGGAAGGATTGTAAACAAGCGATAAAAAACTATCCGGATTTTTTTTGAGTGCGGCAGGAATAATTCCAACAAACAGGATCACTACAGTTACATTCAGAACGATGCCGGCTATGCGTGCAAAAGCATATCGTTTCGGGCGATTTTCCTGCCGCAGCTTCGCAAATGGAAGGGTATTGAAATTATCTATAGCAATAATCAATGCCATCCAGGTTATATAATCAGGATTGCTTTGCAGATCTGCTGCATTGGTTAAAAAGCCTTTGTAAAAAAATAATATGGCCGTGAATAACAGCGTACTTATGGCCAGTGATATAGATAAAGTGCTGTATAATTTTTCCCTGTCATGTGTTTGTGAAAAACGAAAGTATGCTGTTTCCAGCCCATACGCATACAATACATTCAGAAAAGGAATCAGTGTATATACCTGAACCAGGTCAGCTGTATTTTCTGGCAATGCGATAAAAAAAGGCAATGCCATATTCATTAAATATCCAAGAAATCTGCTCGCTATTGTTGGAACGCCATACCATAAAGTTTGTCCGGCGAGTTGTTTGATACCGCTCAATTGTTAGAGGCTTTTGGTAAAATTACTTTTAATTATGATTATTATGAACATTTGATGTTCTTCCTGAAAAACGCGGATCTTTTAAATAACTACTGTCTGTAAGTGTAAATAAGAAATACATCAGGTCATACAATTCTTTATTATTGATCTCCAGCCTGTTTTTCAGCAGCGGATCAAGTGTAGGCTGTTCTGTTTTAATTCCTTTTGCATAATGTTCTATCACCTGTGGTAATCCAAACATATTTCCATCGTGCATATACGGTGCAGTAACCTGCACATTTCGTAAACTTGGTACTTTGAATTTTAAAGAGTCCTTACTTTGTCCTGTGATCATTTGCCGGCCATAATCTTTGAACCTGTTCAGGGACTGTCCGTTATTTCTGAAACTGTTGTCCGTAAATAAAGGTTCTGCATGACACGCCGCACAATTCTTTTTAAATAAAGCATAACCCCGTTCTTCAATTTTTGAAAAACTTGCCTCTCCTCTTTTTACCTTGTCATATTTACTGTTGGCACTTATCATACTTCCTGTGAATTGAGCCAGTGCTTTTAAAACACGTTGCGAATTTATTTTCGCATCGCCGAAAGCTGCTTTGAACATTCTCTGATAAGAAGTATCATCGTTTAAATACTGAATGATGTTGGCAATTTTGCTACCCATTTCATTAGGGTTGGTAAGAGGTGCCAATGGCTGTACTTCGAGGTGATTGATACCACCATCCCAGTGCATTTCTTTCATCCATGCAATGTTGAAAAGTGCCGGAGCATTCCGTGTGGTGAAAGTATTGGCAACACCATGACTGAGATCATGATCAAAAGTGGAAAAAGCAGCAAATTGCTGATGGCAGCTTGCACAACTGATGCTGCTGTCTTTACTCAATAAAGGATCGTAAAACAAGCGGCGTCCTACATTGAATCCTTCAACCGTAAGTTTATTTTTTTTGAAAATATTATTGGGTTCAGGCCATCCTTTGGGAATTTCCAGCGATAAGGCTGAAGGCTGAAAAGGCCCGAAACCATCTTCTTTTACTGCCTGTATAAAGCAATAACAAATAATCGCCAGAGAGGTGAGTATCGTAATGCTTTTTTTCATTGAACGCTGTTTATGCTGAACATCATTGTAAAATTAGCCGCTATAGTTCTGGCAATTTCTCCCGGTAAAGTACAAACCGGTTTTTCGGCGATCAGGATTTTATTTTTTGAATTCCAATATTGATCAAGGTCTGCTGTGATGGTGATTTCTTTCTGCTCACCTATTTTGATATTCAAAGTTTCTTTAAAAGAAAGTGTAAGTGGCGTTGCAATTTTCTGATTATTGCGGTATCCTCCGATGTGGTGTTCTATCCTGTTTTTATCTGCTTTAGAATTTTCAGAACTTCCTTCCAGTTTAAACATCACATATCCGCTGTTCCAGGTCCAGAACATATCATTCATCGGATCCAGTACGCCTTCCTGAGCTCCGCTGCAATGATACAAACTGTCGATGCCTAACAGGAAGCTGATCTCCGTATAAATCCCCGGTGTTACCGGAATGTTGAACGAAACATCGGCTGGTTCGGATATCAGTTGAAAATTATGCGCTTCATCTAAAATATTTTCTCCGATCCGGATATTTGAAATGTAATATTTCAATTTGGTAATGGTATATTTTTCTCCTGCCGGTGTAACATATATACTGTCGCGTAGTACAATCTTTTTTTGGTTCGCAGTATTTCTGAAAATGATGTGCAGGGAAGTGGATGTATCATGGCCACCTTGTGCGACCGAATTGGCCGGAAAATAAAATATAAGAATGAAACATAAAAGACTCAGATACCTCATGGCAGATCGATTTTTTTTCTGAATTGTTTGATCTCCGAATTTTTTTGTTTGCTTTCCTGATTTTTGATTTTTGAAGCTTTGGTAGGCCGTGTTGGTTTTCTTTTTTTAGGAACAATAAGTGATTTTTCAATTAGTGCAGCAAACTTTTCGATCACTTCCTTTTTATTGGCCAGCTGGCTTTTGTGAACCTGGCTTTTGATGATAATAAAA
>JANNZE010000584.1:0-3422 GCA_031410455.1 Chitinophagaceae bacterium
AACATCATGTGTTCAAAAAAATGTGCAAAGCCGCTTTTTCCAATTTCTTCACGGGCAGATCCTACATGGTAGGTAACATCTACATGCACCAAGGGATCGCTGTGGTCTTCTGCCAATACTAGGGTAAGGCCATTAGGCAACACGTATTTTTGATAAGGAATAACAATTTCATTTCCTTTTTTAGTTACAGTTTCTACCAGTTTTGCCTGGCTAAAACCACTGCTTACCGCCAGGCAAATAGCGGCCGTGGCAAATAAATATTTCTTCATAAATTTTTTGGTTTAAAATTGAAAATACAATAAAAAATATACTATTATTTTACCGTTTATCATATACATCTTATTCAATAAAAAAGACATTTATTACATTTATAAAAAATTAATAAAATGAGAACAAACCACGAGATTGATTATAAAATTTTTGGAGAAGAATTGCAGTATGTTGAAATTGAACTAGATCCAAATGAAACCGTAATTGGTGAGCCCGGTGGGTTTATGATGATGGACGATGGCATACAAATGCAAACCATATTCGGTGACGGAAGCCAGCAGCAGGGTGCTGGTTTGCTGGGTAAACTTTTAGGTGCAGGCAAGCGGTTGCTGACCGGTGAAAGTTTATTTATGACGGCATATACAAATGTGGGCCAGGGTAAAAAGAAAGTAAGTTTTGCTTCTCCTTATACCGGAAAAATAATTGCACTGGATCTGCAGCAATTAAACGGAAAGATCATTGCACAGAAAGATGCTTTTCTCTGCGCTGCAAAAGGGGTGAGTGTGGGGATTGAATTTCAGCGGAAACTCGGAACCGGAATTTTCGGTGGCGAAGGTTTCATCATGCAGAAATTAGAAGGAGATGGATTGTGTTTTGTGCATGCCGGTGGTTATGTGGTGGAACGGGAATTGAAAGCAGGTGAAGTATTAAAAATAGATACCGGATGTGTGGTAGCTTATACTTCACAGATCGACTTTGATATTGAATTCATCAAAGGTGTGAAAAACTGGATGTTTGGTGGCGAAGGATTATTCTTTGCAACTTTAAGAGGACCCGGAAAAGTTTGGATACAATCTTTACCGATCAGCAGGCTCGCAGGCAGGATCATGCAATATGGCAGCAATAGAAAAGAAGAAGGAAGTATTTTAGGTGGTATTGGAAACCTGCTGGATGGAAGGGAATAAATTATAATAATCATTTTACATCAGCCCGTTTATTCGGGCTTTTTTTATGAAAGGATTTTCCTGTTCAAATTATAAATTTCCACTTCCATATTCATTTCCTGGGCAGCTTTTTAATTATTATCTGTAAACTTTAATCAAACTCCACCAAACATTCATCTTCTTTTTGTATGTGATTTATTTCTTATATTCGGATACTATACCTGTTAAAAATTATTGTTGCTAACAGCCTCCCTGAATAAAAAAAACATCTTATGCAGCAACATGCTCAGTATCACATTAAAATCAAAAAGTACAGTATTATCGGAAAATGCTTTTCTGCGGTATTTTAATTTTGTGGCTTTGTATTTTGCCCAGGGCGTTCCGGAAGGAATGTTGTTTTATGGAATTCCCGCGTGGATGGCCATGAATGGAAAAACCCCCGGTGAAATTGCTGCATTTGCCATCGCCTGTGGTTTGCCCTGGAGTTTTAAATTTGTTGTGGCGCCACTCATGGATCGTTACACTTACCTGCCGATGGGCCGTAAAAGGCCCTGGATCTTATTCGGTCAGTTGGGGCTGATGATCAGTTGTATAGCAATGGCCTATGTTCCGGATCCGTTGAACAACCTGAACCAGTTTATGATAGCAGGTTTTGTAGTATCATTTTTTGGTTCTTTCCAGGATGTGGCTACAGATGGAATGGCCATAGATATTATTCCTGTACAACAGCAGGCTCGAGCCAATGGATTGATGTGGGGTTCAAAAATTATTGGAATTTCTTCTTCACTGGCTTTGGGTACCTGGCTTTTAAACAGGTATGATTTCTTCACTTCTATTCTGTCGCTGGCATTAATGGTAGGGATCATCATGCTGGTGCCATTTTTTTTAAGAGAAAGGGAAAATGAAAAAATACTTCCATGGACCCATGGTGTTGCATCGACTGAAAATAAAAAAATACAACTGACCAACTGGACGGTGATCTTTAAATCTCTCTATAAAGTTTTCAGTTTACGCAATTCATTATTGCTTGCACTGATGTTATTCATTGCACAGGGTTCTTATAATTATATGGGCACCCTGCTTCCGATTTTTACCGTAAAAGAACTTGGCTGGACCAATATATCATTTTCACAATTTTATGCTACATCCAACCTTATAGGTGGTATTGGCGGAATGCTGGTTGGCGGAATTCTGATAGAAAAATTCGGTAATAAGCGGATGATGAACATTTATTTTTTACTGCTGGTGATCTTAACCGGTGCATTCGCTTTTTTGAAAATATACTGGTACAGTAAAACTTTTATCTACGGCTTTATGATCGTTTATAATGTGCTGTATACTTTTGCCTGTATCGGCATTTTTGCAATTGCCATGCAATGTTGCTGGAAAAAGATCTCCGCCAGTCAGTTCACTTTATATATGACCATTTCCAATCTTGGCCGTATTGCTTTAGCTGCTTTGATAGGCCCTATAAAAAATATATTCAACTGGCAGATAACACTGGTCGCATTCGCTGTAATGATCTCTGTTGCCTGGTTGATTATCCAGTTCATAGATATCAATAAACAGGTACAACAAACCAGTTTGTGGGATAACAACGAGGCAGGTTAATGCCTGCCTCAGATGTAAGAAATTGAAATATTTACTGCAAAAAAAGGATGTAATTCCTGTAAAAATTATCTGCGATCACTCAGCTTAGATAACAAACGAAGTATTTCCAAATACAGCCATACGATAGTTACTAATAATCCGAATGCGCCAAACCACTCCATATATTTTGGTGCACCCATTTCAGAACCTCTCTCGATCATATCAAAATCGAGTAATAAATTCATAGAAGCAATGCCTACTACAAATAAAGAAAATATAATTCCAAAGGTGCTTCCTTCATGCAGGAAGGGCATATTATCAAAACCGAACATGCGAAGCACCATAACTAAAAGATAAAAAAGAGCAATGCCTACCGTTGCGGCAATAATGGCAGAACGGAACTTTTGAGTAACCTTAATGATCCTGAAACTGTATAATAAATACATGGCTACGGCAACACCGAGCGTTAAACCTACTGCATTGATAATAATATTCGGTGCTTTTGCAGCAAATACATCATTATACATAGCAGAAACAGCACCTATAAATAATCCTTCGAGTAATGCATACAAAGGAGCAAGGTATGGGCTCCATTGCTGTTTGAACATAATCACAAGCGCAACAATAAATCCACCGATCGCTCCTGTGAGCATCAGCGGCGTTACATTACCATGGTCT
>JANNZE010000585.1:0-6837 GCA_031410455.1 Chitinophagaceae bacterium
CTCCACATTTTTGGCAGTTGAAACTTTTTTCTCAGCCAGCTCTCCGCCCTCTTCTGTTGCTTCCGATAATTTGATCTCGATATTTGATTTTTGCAGAATTTCGAACCAGCGAACCATTTTTTTCATGTCGCTGCCATATACTCTTTCAAAATCCATATCAGGGTATGCCTTTACAAAATACGCTTTGATCGCTTTGGCATCTGCCTTTGCATCAGGCAATGTTTCACCAGAAGTTTTCATTGCATTGAAAACATCCACCAGGTTTACATTATCACGTTTTGTATATACTTCAATGCTTTCCAGGTGAGAAAAATTATGCACGCGGCTGCTTACAAATTTTACCGAATTGTCGTCCAGTGAACGAACAATACCACCATCAGCTTTGGAAGATACCAGTTCAAATAAACCACTCAAACCTGTAACTGCTACGATCTTATTATACTCCATACATTTATTTTAAGTGTTGCAAGTTAAAGCAATTCAGGTATTGGTAAGCACAGATAAGGCCAATAAGATATTTTTTACATTTTGCGCCTGATAATCGACCGGAGAGCGTCTAATCACCAGAGTAAATATATTTTATGAGGAGAATTTTGTTTTTAGTTATTTCTATTTTTTCAGTTTCGTTGTCTTTTGCACAAAACGGGATCATTCGCGGTGTGGCCATTGATGCCAACAACGGTAAACCTTTACCGGGCGCTACTGTTAGTGTCTTATTACAATCAGACAGTTCGCTCATTAAAAGCGTGGCTTCTTCTACTGATGGCGTTTTTAACATGTATGAACTTCCGGCAGAACGCCTGATACTCACGTTAACTTCTGTGGGATTTCAACAATATGTATCTTTTATCACACTGGACAGTTCCAATAATTATTCCCGTGTATTTGATTCTATCCGGCTGAACAGAACAAATAAGAATGATCTGCAATCCGTTACGGTTATATCCAGAACGCCGCCGGTGACGCAAAAAGGAGATACTTCACAATACAGTGCCAGCCAGTTCAAGGTAAACCCGGATGCCACCACGGAAGATCTTATCAAAAAGATGCCGGGCATTACGGTTGATAAATCGGGAACGGTTACTGCACAGGGTGAGCAGGTAAAATCTGTTACTGTTGACGGAAGAAAATTTTTTGGTGATGATGCTACAGCGGCTTTGCGGAATCTTCCTGCGGAGATCGTAGATAAGATACAGGTATTTGACAGACTGAGCGACCAGGCGCAATTTACAGGCCTCGATGATGGCAATGCACAGCGTTCAATCAATATTGTAACCAAATCTGCCAGTCGCAACGGGCAGTTCGGGAGAGTATATGCAGGATATGGCACAGATGACCGGTACAATGCCGGTGGAAATGTAAGTTTTTTCAAAGGCGACAGAAGAATATCCCTGGTGGGATTGTTCAACAATGTGAACCAGCAGAATTTTGCATCTGAAGACCTGCTGGGAGTTTCCGGCAGCAGCAGTGGTGGCAGCAGAGGCGGTGGTGGAAACCGTGGTGGAGGCCGGGGAAATTTTGGAGGCAACAACAATAATTTTACAGTTGGCCAGCAAAATGGCATCAGTGCTACCAATGCATTCGGTATCAATTATTCTGATAAGTGGGGAAAGAAAATGGAAGTTTCCGGAAGTTATTTTTTCAACAACAGCAATACCAATAACAACCAGACCTCCAACAGCCAGTATTTTTTACAGAACAGTGCTAACCAGTTCTACGACGAGAACAGCATCTCGTCCTCAGAAAATTATAACAACCGCCTTAACCTGCGGATGGAATACAAGATCGATTCTTCCAATTCACTGATCTTTTCTCCTAACTTAAGTTTTCAGAATAACAATGCGTCCAATATTGTTACAGGCTCGCGGTATTTTACAAATGCATCGCTGATCAGCAGCACAGATTATAAAAGGAATTCTAAAAACTCCGGCTATAATACCAATAATAATTTATTGTTCCGTCATTCATTTCCCAAAAAAGGAAGAACGATCTCACTGAACCTGGGCTATACAAAAAATAACCGTGTAGGCGATACTTACCTGGAATCGATCAACCGTTATTTCAATACCGGGAATTTTAATGATTCTTTACAGCAATATACTGATCAGCTGGTGAATGGTGATACGTATTCTGCCAACATTGCCTATACAGAACCAGTTGGTAAAAAAGGCCAGTTGCAATTCAACCTTTCCCCTTCTGTTTCTATAAACAATTCAGACCAGGCCGTATACCAGTACGATAACAGCACAAGCAAATACTCTTCCTTCGATACTTCTTTGTCCAGTAAGTTCGACAATAACACCACGTCGAATTCCGCTTCTGTATCGTACCGCAAAGGCGACCGTGACAACATGATCGCTTTTGGCCTGGCGTACAAATACACAGAACTGGAAAGCCAGCAGGTATTTCCGCAATTTGCTAAAGTGAATAAATCCTTTAATAATCTTTTGCCGAATGTAATGCTGAGAAAGAAATTCAACGCAAGAGAAAGCATTAATATATTTTATCGTTCATCCACCAATCCTCCTTCTGTAACACAATTGCAAAATGTGGTGAACAATAACAATCCATTGTTTCTTACAACCGGTAATCCGGAACTGAAGCAACAGTTTTCCAATGTACTGAGTACACGATATACCTATACCAATACGGCAAAAGGAAAAAGTTTCTTTGCAAACATATTTGTACAGCAGGCGTACAATTATATTGCGAATGCCACCTATATCGCCAGGAGAGATTCTGTTATAGACAATGGAACCATTTTACAAAGAGGATCACAACTCACCAAGCCGGTAAACATGGACGGATATGTAAGTCTTCGTTCCTTTCTTACTTATGGTCTGCCGGTAAAATTTATTAAATCGAACCTGAATATGAACGGCGGTTTCAGCTGGTCAAAAATTCCAGGCCTGGTGAATGATGTAAAAAGTGTATCAGACAATTATACTTATACTGCAGGTGCGGTTGTGTCCAGCAATATTTCTGAGAGAGTGGATTTCAATGTTTCCTACAATGCGAATTACAGCGTGGTAAGAAATAATTTACAACCACTGCTGAACAATGATTACCTCGTACAGATCGCGGGTGTGCAGTTGAATTTATTATCGAAGAAAGGATGGTTTATACAAAATGATGTCTCCAACCAGTCTTACAGCGGTTTGAGTGAAGGCTTCAACCAGAATTACTGGTTATGGAATGTGGGTGTTGGAAAAAAATTCATGAAGAACAAAGCCGGTGAATTAAAACTTTCTGTATTCGATCTTTTAAAACAGAACAGGAGTATTACGCGTAACGTGACAGAGAGTTATGTGGAAGATGTACAGAACCTGGTGCTCACGCAGTATTTCATGGTAACGTTCAGTTACAAACTGAAAAATTTCGGCACTCCCAAAACATCAACACAAAATCAGGGTGGTGGTTCCAGGATGCAGGGAGGTCCTCCGGGAGGAAGTCCTTCGTTTTAATTAATTTTAGAACGAATCATTTAAAAACTGTTGTTGAACATAGAAATAAATGCGACGGGGCGTTCTGCAGATCCTTCATTAGAAACGGTGATGGAAAACTGGAAAGATATGGTGTTCAATACAGCATTGAGTATTGTTCAGCATAAGGAAGATGCTGAAGATATTACGCAGGATGTATTTGTACAGATTTTTCAGCAATGGGCAATATTCCGGAAAGAATCAGGGATAAAAACCTGGATCTACAGGATCACGGTAAATAAATGCCTGGACCACATCAGGAAAAAGAAGCGACAGAAAAGCGGCGGTTTATTAAAAAGAATTTTTGGAAATACGGCAGAAGAGGAAACGATTGAATTTGAACATCCAGGGGTTTTAGCTGAGAAAAAAGAACAATCCGTACAACTGTTCAAAGCTTTACAAGCCTTACCGGAATCACAGAAAATTGTTTTTGTATTACATAAGATCGAAGGACTGAACCAGGGAGAAATAGCGGATATACTCGGGATCACCAGGATGGCAGTAGAATCAAAAATAAAACGGGCAAAAAATAATTTGTTTGAAAAATTAAAACTGATGTATGAAAGACCATGAATCATTTCCTGTTTGGGCAGACGGTGTTTACAATAGCATGGAAAATGCAGCAAGGGCCACACCATCTCCGTTTCTATTGACACAGGTTTTACAGAAAAGCCAGGGCCGACCATCAGGCACCTGGGAAATGATCACTTACTGGCTTACCAAACCGGCAGTTGCCTTTTCCATTTTATTTTTAGTGGTGGCGCTGAATGTATTATTAATTGCAGGCAATGGAAATATGCAATTAAAAATAACTGACAACAACAATGACTTTTTTACCACCAGCATAACATCGGTGTACGATGTTGACAATATAACGCCATGAAAAACGGGAAATATAAAACGCTGATCATCATCATTATCGTATTGTTTTTAGCCAATATGGTTACGCTGTATTTCCTGATGAATGATAAACGCAGGAAAAACGGTGGGCGCAGCGAAGCTTTTACTCAATATTTAAAAAAAGATATCGGCTTCAATAAAACACAGATGAAAAGCTATGATTCCCTATTGCAGGAACATAAAAATAATATGAATAACGAATTTATGCAGACCGACAGCCTGCGCAGAATTTCAATGAAAACCGTTGCCGAAAATAATTTCACCGATACCGCCATCATACAATCTGTGGAAAGCAATTCTGTGTTTTTTAAAGATATGCAGGTACAGATGCTGCAACATCTCCGTGCAATACGGAATATCTGTTCGGCAGATCAACAACAAAAATTTGACACCAGTTTTTATAAAATTATTTTTAAATCAAAAAAGAATAAAAATTAAAACATGAAAAATTATCTTGTATTATGTACACTCTTACTTTCCTCTATGTTCAGTTTTGCGCAGGGTGGCCAGCAAAAAACACCTGAAGAAAGATTAACAGCCGTAATGGAAAAACTGGCACCACTGAAACTGGATGCAGAAAATACAGAAAAAACCAAACTGGTAATGACGGATTATTACAAAGCACAGCAGGCCGCTATGCAGGAAATGCGTGAATCAGGAAATATGGACAGGGAAGCCATGATGACAAAAAGAAAAGAACTGGCAGAAGCGAGAGACAATAAACTGAAAGCCATTTTCACCGCTGAACAAATGAAACTGTGGGTAGATGAAATTGAACCTTCTTTACGACCGCAAAGAAGAAATAATTAATGAATATAAAATAACCGGACTTAAAAGCCGGTTATTTTTTTAATACAGATTCTATTCTCTCTTTCAGTATATCATATTCAGTAAAACCCTGTGCGACCAGGTGAAACACGCCATCTTCTTTCTGGATGAAAACAGTGGGATAACCTGTTACACGTAGTTGTTTTGACGTTGCAAATTCATCATAAGCATCATCTTTAGTTTGGGGGTCTTTCAGTTTTGCATAAAATTCTTCTGCCGGAATCTGGTATTTATCCAGCAAATGCCGGTACGCCTCATCATCGGTGAGATCCCTTCCTTCAAAATGTAAACTATATAGAAGGTCAGCTGCAAATTCTATAGCACGGTTGGGAAAATAAGATTTGAATACCACCATTGCCTTTGCAGGTTTTTCAGAATTTGGATACCAGTCACTCTCTTCCGGGTTTTGAATATGCCATAAATAATCGGAACCGAATTGTATGCCTGTTCTTTCTTCCACTATTTTATAAGCCTCCCTGATATAACCGGCACTTACGGCAATGTGTACAGGTTGTTCTGGCAATATCATACCCCCGCTGATCACCTCTGTATCCATAAAAGCTGCATACTCATCTGCGATCTTTTTGATGACAGGAGAAAAGCCATAGCACCATCCGCAATAAGCATCGTAACAATAGATCAATAATGGTTTCATTGTGCAAAGATAATTGATAGCAGAACCTGTGAGGTTGGAACCTCACAGGTTGGAATGCAAAAAAAATAATAATTCAATTTATCTTTTTTCCTCGGATGAAAAAGAAAAGCCCGTTGAATACAATTATTTACTGTTCTTTTTGTTTGCCCAAAAAGAAGCAAAAAAGGCCCGGCAATCGATATACAGCCCGATTGCCGTTACAGCAATATTGAACTTTTGTACAAAGTACATCAACTATGAAACAAGGGAACAGTGTTCTGAAATGAAGTTGATTTTCCATCGTGCTGAATAAAGATATTCTTCTGAGTCTGCCCTGCACAGTTGTTGCACAAAGTTGTCTGACGGAAAATCGGGGCTTATTTTCCGTCTTGATTTTTTTGTTTCTTTTTTCATCAAGGAAAAAAAGAAAGGCAATGAATATTATTTGAATTGCTGAATCTCCTTCGATTTGACCAAACAAAAAGGAAGGTAAAAAGTCAACTATCCGATTGCAAACACTTTTTAAATAAGAAACAATAAAAAAATCAAGGCATATAAAAAGCCTTGATTTGAAAAAATATAATGAATAAGATTATTACTGCTTGGTCATTTTGATCTCCATATTTTTTCTTTCCTTTCCACCTCTTGTTTCATACATTTCCAGCATAACGGTTTTATCGTCGATGGTGGTCATGGTTTCTCTCATATCCACGATCTTGCCATTCACAGGATCTGTGGCATTTCCCATCATGGTGATCATTTTATTGGTACTGTCATATGTTCCTTCCATATGAATAATGCCGCTGCCCATATTGTCGATCCAGGAAGATACAAATTTTTTCTTTGCATTATCAAATGCCATGGTGCTTCTGCCTTCAAATGCCATCCCGTTCATATTTCCTTTATGAACAGATTCCTGGTAAAGTCCGTTCAGGATCATTTTAATAGAACTGGTGGTCGTATATTTCTGGGCAGGTGCGCCTTCACTCATCC
>JANNZE010000586.1:0-7269 GCA_031410455.1 Chitinophagaceae bacterium
TGTAAAAGAAATGCAGAAAGGGGGTGTTGAACAGCAG
Organism: Chitinophagaceae bacterium; assembly: GCA_031410455.1. GTDB lineage: Bacteria > Bacteroidota > Bacteroidia > Chitinophagales > Chitinophagaceae > Ferruginibacter. The sequence goes on from JANNZE010000586.1 coordinate 38, forward strand.
AATGAAAGAAAGATCTATTACGAAATAAAAGAGAACATCACCTTTTTTGATGCCGAGAAGAAAGTAGAAATGGTGGCCCTGCCTTATCATGATTACCGCATCAATACTTTAATCGATTTCAATTCGCCTGTGTTAGGAACGCAGCATGCCGACCTCAGAAATATTGGTGATTTCAACGAACAGATAGCATCCAGCAGAACTTTTTGTTTCTTTCATGAACTGGAATTGCTGATCGCCAATAACCTCATTAAAGGTGGTGATATCAATAATGCAATAGTTGTGGTAGATAAAGAGATCACGCAGGACCAGGTGGAGAGGATCTCTAAAATCTTTCATAAGCAGGATGTAAAAGTGAGTGAAGAAGGAATTCTGAACAATCTCAAACTTCGTTTTCCCAACGAACCCGCAAGGCATAAATTACTGGATGTGGTAGGTGATCTGGCCCTGGTGGGTTTTCCATTCAGAGCACACATCATAGCCAATCGTCCCGGCCATAGCAGCAATGTGAAATTTGCCCGTAAGATTAAGGAACATATCAAAAAGCTGAAAGCAAAAAGTGATATTCCTGTTTATGATCCAAGCAAGCCGCCGTTGTATGATATACACAGAATAGAAAAAACACTGCCACACCGTTTTCCATTTTTACTGGTAGACAAAGTGCTGGAGCTTACAGATAAGCATGTGATCGCAGTCAAGAATGTTACGTATAATGAACCTTACTTCCAGGGACATTTTCCGGGAAACTGTGTGATGCCGGGCGTTTTACAGGTAGAAGCTCTGGCGCAGGCCGGCGGATTTCTGGCCATCCCGCGGGATACAGAAGATCAGTATGACACCTATTTTCTGAAAATCGAAAGTTGTAAATTCAAACAGAAAGTGGTTCCCGGTGATACACTAATCCTGAAAATGGAATTGCTTCACCCAATAAGAAGAGGAATTTGTGAAATGAAAGGAACTATATTTATAGGAGATAAAATTGTAACCGAGGCCGTACTGGTTGCACAAATTGTAAAAAGAACCAAAGCTCAAGTATGATCAGCCATCTAGCACATGTAAGTCCTGAGGCCACGATAGGAGAAAATGTAACCATAGAACCATTTGCTGTAATTCATGAAGGTGTAACCATTGGTAATGGTACACATGTGATGTCGAATGCGGTAATCATGAAAGGAACTGCTATCGGAAAGAACTGCCTGATATTTCCGGGTGCTGTTATTGGTGCCATCCCCCAGGATCTGAAATTTGTGGGTGAACATACTACGGTTGAAATTGGCGATAACACCACCATACGGGAATGTGTTACCATCAGCCGCGGAACAAAAGATAAATGGAAGACTGTTATCGGCAGCAACTGCCTGGTAATGGCCTATGCACATATTGCGCATGATTGCGTTTTAGGAGATCATGTTATCCTTGCCAATGCTGTTCAGCTGGCAGGACATGTAGAAGTGGGAGATTATGCTATATTAGGTGGAATGTCCGGCGCTCCGCAGTTCACCAAGATCGGTGCGCATACTTACATTGCCGGACATACCGTAATACGTAAAGATGTTCCTCCTTTCATCAAGGCAGGAAGAAATCCGCTTTGTTATGTCGGTGTGAATTCAGTGGGTTTACAGAGAAGAGGCTTCAGCAGCGAAACTATTAATGAGATCCTGGAAGTGTACCGTCATATTTATTATAAAGGCCTCAACATTTCCCAGGCCATAGAACTCGTTGGGAAAGAACTTCCGGATACGGCAGAAAAAAATTCAATTGTATCCTTTATCACCTCCAGTAAAAAAGGAATTATTAAAGAATTTACCAAAGGCGACAGTGATGAAGATTAGTTTGCAAAACGCAGGCAAACGTTATAACCGCGATTGGATCTTTCGCAATCTTACTTTTGAATTTTCAGCTCCGGGCGCTTATGCTATTACAGGCTTAAATGGTTCCGGAAAATCAACTTTGCTGCAATGTATTGCCGGATCTGTGCTCCACTCCGAAGGAAAGTTCTTATATACAGTAGCAGATAAAATTACAGAGCGGCCACATGAATATTTATCCATAGCAACGCCTTATATGGAACTGGTGGAAGAAATGACAGCCATTGAGATGCTGCAGTTCCACCGCAAGTTCAAAACACTCATTGCATCCAACGAACATATTTTATCGGAAGTAGCCTTGCATAATGCTGCACAAAAACAGATTCGCTATTTCAGCAGTGGTATGAAACAAAGACTCAAACTGGCCATGGCTTTTTTCAGTGACACACCGGTGCTATTGCTGGATGAACCGGTTACCAATCTTGATAAGGAAGGAATTAAATTATACCATTCGCTCATTGCCACACATACCGCTCAGAAGCTGGTGATCGTAAGCAGCAATGATGAACAGGAATATCATTTTTGTAAAGAGATCATTCAGATCGCAGATTATAAATGAATCTTCTAGGTTATCGTGAACCTTCGAGGTTATCGTTTACTCGCTATCAGCAAATTCAGATCTGTATATTTCAAATTGAATCTTTCACTCAGATGAAAATTGGTGAGGCTTCCCTTGAATACATAAATCCCGCTTCTCAGATTTACTTTATACCAGATCACATTATCAATTCCGCCATCAGCAGCCGTTTCCAGCAACAATGGCATCAATACATTACTGATGGCCTGTGATGCGGTTCTTGCAAAACCACTCGGGATATTCGGAACGCAATAATGGATCACATCATATTTCTTAAAAACGGGACTTTTATGTGTGGTCAGCATACTGGTTTCAAAACAACCTCCATGATCGATACTCACATCCACGATCACACTTCCCGGTCGCATGGCACTTACCATTTCTTCCGATACTACAATGGGCGTTCTGCCCCCTACTCCGCTCAATGCACCTACGGCAACGTCGCACGTTTTTAATTGTTTAGCAAGAATTTTGGGTTCTATAACAGAGGTCCACATTCTTACGCCTATATTATTCTGCAGTCTTTTTAAACGATAAATACTGTTGTCGAAAACCTTTACACTGGCGCCCATGGCCAGTGAAGTCCGGGCCGCATATTCACCCACGATACCAGCGCCAATGATCACCACTTTTGTAGGAGGAATACCGCTGATACCACCTACCAGCACCCCTTTTCCATTGTTGGCATTGCTGAGGTACTGTCCTGCTATCAGGATGACGGCACTTCCCGCAATCTCACTCATGCTGCGAACGATAGGATTGTGCCCGCTTTCATCTTTCAGATTTTCAAAACTCAGTGCTGTGATTTTTTTTTCCATCATTTTCTCCAGTATCTGGCGCTTCATGATAGGCACATGAATAGGAGAAATGATATATTGATTGGGTTTCAGCAGTTCACAGTCTTCTTCACTTACCGGTGCACTTTTTACAATTACAGTACATTCATATACCTTCTTTTTATCATGTACTATATTCGCCCCCGCCTCACTATAGTCGTTATCACTGTAATTGGCACCAATACCTGCATTTGTCTCAACGTTTACTGAATGGCCGTTGGCCACTATTACACTTACGGCTTCCGGCGTTAAAGCGATCCTGTTTTCATTAAAACTTTGTTCGTGCGGCATGCCGATGCACATTTCCTCACCTTTCGGTTTTACATCCAGCGTTTCTTCAAGGGTTTCGTAGGTTAGAGAAGGCGATACAAATGGTTTGGAACCTGACATAAGGGGAAATTAATCTATGGAACAATTTACAATTTTATTTGCAGCTTACGCACATCTGCACTGATGGGAGTAAGAAAACAATCAACCGTGTCTTCCGGAAATAATTCCGGCGCTTTTTCCGGCCACTCCACCAGGCACATTCTTCCCGATTGAAAACATTCATCCACACCGGCATCCACCGCTTCGCGGGCATCTTTGATCCTGTACAGATCCATATGATAAATAATATTTCCATCACCGGATAAATATTCATTGATGATAGAAAAAGTGGGACTGGATACATTATTCTGCACTTTCAATTGCTGACAGATCTCATGAATGAACGTGGTTTTTCCTGCTCCCATCTCTCCATGAAAAGCAATTACTTTATTTTGAATATCACATTGCAGGAACCTGGTGACAGCATCAGCTATTTCATTCAGTTGGTACGTTAATTCCATACCCAAAGATATTTTCATAATTAGTAAATACTTGACGTTTGCTTAAGATAATTTTGCAATATGGAAAAGTTAGACTGGACCGTTGAAGGAATGACCTGCAGTAATTGTGCGCTCACCATTTCTAAATTCCTGCAAAAAGAAGGAATGGCCGATGTAAAGGTGAATCCTATAGACGGAACGGTAAGCTTTACCAATACCAACAAAAAAAAAGAGGATATCCGCTCCGGCATCGAAAGCCTGGGATATCATGTAAAATCTGATATTCCCGGAGCAGCACCCACGAAAAAGAAATTTTTATCCAGTCATAAACAACGTTTTTTATTCTGTCTTCCTTTTACGCTGGTACTGATGCTGCACATGGTAGAGAACTGGGTGCACATTCACTGGTTGATGGATCCATGGGTACAAATGGCATTGTGCCTCCCGGTGTTATATGTGGGCATGTCATTTTTTGGAAGAAGTGCGATAAAGAGTTTACGCAATGGTGTTCCCAATATGAATGTACTGGTGGCATTAGGCGCAATTGCGGCATTTGTATACAGTCTCACCGGTGCTGTTCTGCATTATGGTCATGATTATTTATTTTTTGAAACGGCTGCTTCTATCATCACACTGGTTTTCCTGGGAAATTATATGGAAGAGGTTTCCATACAAAGTACACAGCGCGAAATAAAAAAACTGATCCGTTCACAAAAGGTGATGGCCAATATGATCGCGTTCGATGATCAGCACCAGGAACAAATTTTTCCGTTGGAAAATACACAGCTTAAAACGGGTGATCTCATCCTGATCAAAACAGGCGAACAGGTTCCTATCGACTGTAAAATATTATGGGGCGATGCCATGATCAATGAAGCGATCATAACAGGAGAAAGCCTGCCGGTAAATAAAACCAAAAAAGATTTCCTGATCGGCGGAAGTGTGGTGGAAGATGGCATTGTGAAAGCACAGGTCACCGCCACCGGAAATGATACGATCCTTTCATCTATATTAAAAATGGTGCAGGATGCACAAGGCGAAAAACCACCGATGCAAAAGATGGCCGATAAGATCTCCGCTGTATTTGTACCGGTAGTACTGGCAATTTCATTCCTTACCTTCCTGGTGAATTATTTTATGGCAGATATAACCGTTGGGCATTCGTTATTAAGAGCCATAGCAGTATTGGTGATCAGTTGCCCGTGCGCCATGGGACTTGCAACGCCTGCTGCAATAGCAGTTGGTTTGGGCAGGGCTGCCAGAACCGGTATTTTGTTCCGCAATGCATCTGCACTGGAAACTTTTAAAAATATCACACAGATCGTTTTTGATAAAACGGGAACACTTACCACCGGTCGTTTTTCCATCACGGGTTTTCACACAGATATAGACGAGACAATATTTAAAAAAATCGCTTTTTCGCTGGAGAAATTTTCCAATCATCCCATCGCAAAAGCTGTTACAGAAAACTGGAAAATCAATGATGCGATCCGGTGGAAATCTATTGAAGAAATAAAAGGAACGGGATTAAAAGCGGTAGATGCAGATAACAATGTGTATGAGGCCGGATCGTACCGCTTGCTGGAAAATGTAGAAGCTGAAACACACAGCATATATGTTTTGAAAAACAGATCGGTCATCGGCTGGATTGACCTGGAAGATGAAATACGGCCTGAATCCAAAGAGATTATCAACTGGTTTGAAAAGAAAAACATCAAAACTATTTTACTCAGTGGTGATACATTTGAAAAATGTAAACAGGTAGCAGACAGATTGGGAATCAAAGAATTTTTTGCAGAACAAACTCCGCAGCAGAAACTGGACAGGATCGCTGCATTAAATGCGTTAACACCAACCGCCATGGTGGGCGACGGTATCAATGATGCACCGGCGCTGGCAAAAGCAAGCCTAGGTATTTCCTTAAGTGATGCATCACAGATCGCTTTACAAAGTGCAGATGTAATACTGATCAACAAAGGTTTGAAAAATCTCCCTACTACGCTTGGTTTGGGAAAACATACTTTCCTTACGATCAAACAAAATCTTTTCTGGGCATTCTTTTATAACATCATAGCTATCCCTGTAGCAGCTTTTGGTATATTAACACCAACCGTAGCCGCATTGGCAATGGCTGGAAGTGATGTAGTTTTAGCTGCAAATTCTGTAAGGTTATTTTTCAAAAAAGTCATCTGATAAAAATTGATTTGAACACACCTGTTTCCATATTAGAAAAATACTGGGGCTTTTCTGCATTTCGTCCTTTACAGGAAGATATCATCAACGCTGTTTTACAGGGAAATGATACACTGGCTTTATTGCCAACGGGTGGCGGTAAATCCATTTGTTTCCAGGTTCCGGCCCTGATGAAAGATGGTTTGTGCCTGGTGATAAGCCCTTTGATAGCACTGATGAAAGACCAGGTGGCCAATCTGCAACGTAAAGGCATTGCCGCTGCTGCTATTCATGCCGGAATGAACAATGAAGAAGTACAGAAAACTTTCCGGGAAGCAGCTTTTGGAGAATGCAGGTTTTTGTATTTATCGCCTGAAAGATTATTAACCAAACTTTTTTACGAATATTTACCCGCCTTAAAACCGGTACTGATCGCCATTGATGAGGCACATTGCATATCACAATGGGGCTATGATTTCCGGCCGGCCTACCTCAAGATCGCTGAGCTGCGAACTCAATTACCGGGTGTTCCAGTGCTGGCGCTTACAGCCTCCGCCACACTGGAAGTACAGAATGATATATGTGAAAAATTAAATTTCAGGAAAAATCAACAACGTTTTCAGCAATCCTTTGAGCGGCCTAATTTATCGTACAGTGTTTTCAGGCCGGTGGCTAAACAGACCAAATTATTAGAGATCCTGCAAAATGTTCCCGGCAGCGGTATCGTTTATTGTAAAAGCCGTAAACAAACGCAACAGGTGGCAGAACTCCTGAAGATGCATGGCATCAACGCAGATTTTTATCACGCAGGGTTGGACAATGATACGCGTAATCTGCGACAGGAGAACTGGATCAACAATAACATACAGATCATTGTTTGCACCAATGCGTTCGGTATGGGCATCGATAAACCGGATGTGAGAGTGGTGGTTCATTATGAAGTTCCGGATTGCCTGGAAAATTATTACCAGGA
>JANNZE010000587.1:0-10782 GCA_031410455.1 Chitinophagaceae bacterium
TTCATTAAAACCTGATGAAAGGGAGATTCTATTTTTAGCATCGCTTGCTCCAAGCGGTCATAATACACAACCATGGTTTGTAAAATATGTTGAACCCTATCATTGGATAATTGGCAATGATAAAAACCGTTGGCTTCCAGGCGTTGATCCCACACAACGGGAAACCATTCTATCAATCGGAGCTTTTTTACAAAACCTTGAATATGCAGCCGGTGACCTTGTCTACAATTGTGAGTACACCATATTAGCAACAAGCAATCAGGATGAACATATTATTGATATTAAACTAAGTAAAAATAATCATGCAATAAAGTATGCTATTGAAAAAATAAAACAACGCCGAACAGTAAGGTCAAATTATTTAAGTGACGTTTTTGCAAAGGAAGATCTTGCTTATTTAATTAATAAAGAAACTGATTTCATACATTACCTGCCAAATACTTCAAAAGAACATTTATGGCTTAATGAACAAACCATTGAAGCCAACAGGATACAGGCATACCGTGATGCGGCCCAAATTGAATTAGCTAACTGGATTCGATTTTCAAGCAAAGATGCATCCCAATATATGGATGGTTTAACATTGGCGGGAATGGAAATAGATGGAATACCGGGCTGGTATTTACGCAATTTTTATGATAAAGAAGATGTCATGAAAAAAAGTTTCAGAGAACAAAGTATAGACAAAGTGGTAAAGCAGGTTTCTCAATCCGCAGGCTGGTTATTAATTACAAGTAAAGATAGTTCGTTAACAACATTGTTGGAAACAGGTAGAAGATTACAAAGACTTTGGTTAAAAATAAGAGATAAAAATATTGCTATTCATCCTATGACACAAATAATTGAAGAAGCATCTACCAATCAAATATTAAATGAATCAATTGGTATAAATGAACCGGTGCAGTTTATTCTTCGTGCCGGTTATTTAAAAGATTATCCAAACCCTGTAACATTAAGACGTTCTGTTGACCGGTTCTTGAGAACCTGACTAAGAAATATTTGAGAATCTAAAAAAATAAATTATGCTAAAATATTTTTTCGCTTTTATAATGCTTATACATGGCCTCATACATTTTATGGGTTTTGCAAAAGCATATAACTATGGAAACATTACCCAACTAACAAAACACATCTCAAAACCTGTAGGTTTACTTTGGCTTATCACTGCTATCCTATTTATCGTTGCAGTTCTGCTATTCTTATTGAAAAAAGAAAGTTGGCCCTACATTGCTATCATTGCTGCGGTTGTTTCACAAATCCTCATCATAACTGTTTGGAAGGATGCAAAGTTTGGAACCATTTTAAATATCATTATTGTTTTTGTTGCCATTGCATCTTATGCAACTTATCATTTTGAGATGGAGTATAAAGCAGATATAAAAAGACATCTTGCCAAAACTAATTTTACCAACAATGATTTATTATCAGAGGCAGATATTGCCACGCTACCTAACCCAGTTCAAAAATACATTCGTTATACCGGAGCAGTTAATAAACCCAAGGTAAAAAATATGAAAATTGAGTTTGACGGAGAGATGAGGGATAAGGGAAAAGATTTTTTCAAATTTAAATCTGTACAATATAATTTTTTTGATGACCCAACAAGGTTGTTTTTTATGAAGGCAAAAATATATGGCCTTCCGGTGCCTGGTTATCACTGTTACCAAAATGAAAATGCATCTATGCAAATAAAACTGCTGGGTTTATTTAATTTGGTCAATATAAAAGGCAGCATAATGAACAAAGCCGAAACAGTAACAGTTTTTAACGACATGTGTCTGATGGCCCCGGCCAGTATGATAGACAAAAGAATTGAATGGACGCCAATAGACAGTTTATCTGTCAAAGCAACTTTTACAAATGGCGTAAATAAAATAAGTGCTGTACTTTATTTTAATGAGCAGGGGCAACTAATAAATTTTACTTCTGATGACAGGTATGCAGTCACCGATATGAAGCAATATCGTTTTTCAACACCGGTAAAAGACTACACACAAATGAACGGAAGGAATATTTGGAAATACGGCGAAACTATTTGGCATTATCCCGAAGGCGAATTTGTCTATGGAAAATTTACTTTGAAAAGTATTGAGTACAATTTGACTGACTATAAATGATATAGTAATTAGTCTGAAAAGATACCAATCTTAATAAAATCATGAATAAATTAAAACTTTCCGGTCTTTTGTTTTTTCTGGCAGTTGCAATCGTGTTAATGGGTATCATCACTGCCGAAGCATTTTATCCAGCGGGTTATACCACTTTTAAAAATGAGATAAGTGACTTAGGGGCTACACGACAGCCTTATAGTGTAAGTTTTGAACCGTCTTCAACTATTTTTAATACCATCATGTTGCTTGCAGGTATTAAGGTTTTAGTGGCATCATTTTATCAACATATATATTTTAAAAAATTCCTGTTCACTATTCCTGTTATGTTGTTTGGTTTTGGATTGGTCGGTGTAGGAATCTTCCCAGGTAATGTAAGACCTTATCATGGCATGGCTTCCATGCTCACTTTTTTATCCGGAGGGTTTAGTGCAATTGCTTCTTATAAAATTGTTACACTGCCTTTTAAATACATCTCTATTTTGTTTGGCTCTATCGCTCTGCTTACTTTTTCTATGGCAGTGTTTGCTTCTGCTTCTTTAGTTTCTTTTATCGGCATTGGTGGTACAGAAAGATGGGTCGCTTATCCAATTATGCTATGGCTGACAGGAATTGGCGGATATTTAATGAGTGAAAAATCATGAAAAACAACTCATTCACATTGATGCTTTCCTTAATTGTCACTTTGTTTTCGGCCATTGCATCAGCAGGAGGAATATGGATAAAAAACTTTTACAACGATAATACATTTGTAAAATTAGCATGGTATACTAATGACAGGATAACTTTCTTTGTAGTTGTACCGCTTTTAATTATTTCAATATACTTATCACAAAAAGGTTCACAGCGGTGGTTCATGGTTAGGATGGGATTACTGGGCTATGTGTTTTATAATTTCGCATTTTATCTTTTTGGTGCTGCCTTCAATATATTTTTTCTCCTTTATACGCTACTGGTTTCAATGTCTGCGATTTCCCTTATTCTACAATTATCAAGTTACGATATCAGTAAAATTGCGGAAAGGTTTACTAAAAAAACGCCGGTAAAATCAGTAAGCATTTATTTGCTTTTAATCTCATCATTGTTGTTTATTGTAGAGTTAAGTATGATTATGCCTTTCCTGACAGGTGGCATCATTCCTGATACTATAAAACTAACGGCGCATCCCACAAGCGTAGTATTTGCTTTGGATTTTTCTATTGTAATTCCTGTTTCTGCAATTGCTGCTATTTTATTATGGAGGCGTCAATCATGGGGTTTTATTATAGGCATAATGATGCTTGTGAAGGGATTTGCTTACGGACTGGTATTATGTATTGGAACAGCCTTGCTTGCTTATTCAGATACGTATGGTAAGTGGGATCCTTTAATGCCCTTGTATATTATTATTGCTTTTGGGGGAATATTGGGTTGTTTGTTACTATTAAAGAACTTTAAAGAAGCAAATGCAATAACTTATAAATAGCTGATGCTCCAGATAAAACGATTTATTAAATACACCATAATTTTTTACGTACTCATTGCAGTAGTCTATTGGGTTTTTATTCATCCTGCATATATGAATTGGGGTGCAACATCTTCCGAAATTAAAATGAACTTACCGGGTGACGAACTTATTTCTTCCAACAGAATTGTTTCAACCCGTGCTATTAACATAAATGCATCCAAAGAAAAAATATGGCCGTGGTTTGCACAAACGGGGCAAAATCACGGAGGTTTCAACAGTTACTATTGGTTAGAAAATTTGTTTGGTGCAAAAATGGTTAATGCAAACATCATTCATCCCGAATGGCAAAATCCACTGCCAGGCGATACTGTTTATTATGGAAAGAATGAAGGTTATGCATTAGTGGCTTTGGTACAGAAGAATGAATATTATTCATTAAGTGGATGGACATTTTATCTGCATTCTATAGATACGGCTACTACAAGATTAATTGTTCGTTATCCATCTATGGAGGTAAGGCAAAGTAAATTCACAAAACTCTATTATTATGGTTTGTTTGAGCCCCTCCATTTTATTATGGAAACAGGAATGATGATGGGTATTAAACAAAAAGCAGACAGACAATAAATAAAATGCTGAAAAGTAAAACAAATATCTCTAATAAAGTTATAGCATTGAATGGCGCAACTGTAGCGGTGGCTGCCGTGTTTGCATATTCAATAATAGTAATGATATATGCTATTATACGTTCATCAGCTTCCATTTACAGCATAATGCCAATGGGGGAAAGAAATAGTATTTTATGGGCTAATAGTATTTCAGTCGCTTATTCGGTTGCTGTTTTTTCTGTTATACTGGCTTTAGTTTCATCGATTGCAGGAGCTATTGCTGCTGTTATTTTGAAAAACTTATTACTTTATTTTAATCCTAAAATAATTTTTAGAAAAACGGTTCTTATAAGTTGTATTACAGCTTTTGCATTACTCACCTTTTTGTATCTGTTACTGTATGCTTTGCTTAAAGATTGGATGACATTCAATTATTTTGAAACATTTTCATTTTGGTTTTTATTTCCTGCTGTTATTTTCTTTTCAGCTTGTGTAATTGGGAGCAGTAAATTAAATAGAGTTTTAAATGAAGAATTATAGAACTACATACAGTGGCAGAAAATAAAATTCCTGAAAGATAAAAATGAAAACACCATTTACTATTGAGCAATTTTTAGAAGTATTTAAAAATTATAACCAGGCTGTTTTTCCAACACAGGCTATTTTTTATCTGATAAGTGCTATTGCCATTTATTTGGCGATAAAACCTAATATTTCATCTGATAAAATTATAAGCATTATCCTCGCTTTTTTTTGGTTGTGGATGGGAATAGTTTACCATATTGTATTTTTCGCTGCCATTAATAAAGCAGCTTATTTATTTGGTGGGTTATTTATTATACAGGGTATTTTATTTTTAATTTTTGGAGTCTTTAAAAGCAAATTATCATTTCAGTTTTATCCGGATAAATTTGGAATTACGGGGCTAATCCTGATACTATTTGCGCTGGTTGGCTATCCTCTTTTAGGATATTTTCTTGGTCATGTTTATCCTTGCTCACCAACCTTTGGTCTTCCCTGCCCAACCACAATATTTACTTTTGGATTATTACTTTTAAGTGTAAAAAGATGCCCTGTCATAATTCTTATCGTTCCTTTCATTTGGTCAATTATAGGATTTTTGGCAGCCTTTCAATTTGGTATTGTAGAAGATACAGGATTGTTAATCTCAGGTTTGATTACATTTAGTTTATTGCTTTTTAAAAGCAAAAGTATATCTAAGAAGTAAATATTAGATCAAAATAATTTAGAAATGAAACTTAGATCGATTCAAAAATATTTCCTCAACTGTTTCCTTTTAACAATACCAATTTTGGTTTGGGACTTTATCTTCACCAATCAATTGCCGAAGGCTTATCAACCTGAGATATTCTGGAACAATATCCCATCCTTTATCACTTATGGCGAAAATATTTCAAGAATAGTGATGTTTATTTTTATATCGCTAATGCCATTAAAAATTATATCAGCAAAACAAAAAAAAGGTTTTACTCTTTACATAGCTGGTACATTGGCTTATTTTGCCTCATGGCTAATTTTAATGTATTACCCTAATAATATTTGGAGTAAAAGTGTATTAGGATTGCTGTCCCCTGCTTATACCCCTTTATTTTGGCTGATTGGAATAGGACTAATTGGAAACTCTTTATACTTTAATATTCCCTACAAAAGATGGTTGTATTTTCTTGTAGTCATTGTATTTCTAATATTTCACAACTGGCATACGTACCTGATCTATTTTAGAACACATTAATAATCAATAGTATTATTCAGTAAGCCAAAATCAAATAAAGATTATGAACGTACATTCTAACATTGTCACTATCAAAATAATCCACACCATCATTTGGGTTTTCTTTAATGTAGTATTATTTTATATGGCTTACGCCGTAATTGTAGATAAAATTGACAAATTTGTTTGGATTGGCATTGCACTAATTGTTGGAGAAGGACTTGTACTACTGGTTTTTAAAAAAATGTGCCCGCTTACAATTATGGCCCGTAAATATTCCCAATCAACTAAGGATAACTTTGATATTTATTTGCCTAATTGGTTGGCAAGAAACAATAAACTTATTTACACCATTTTTTTTATCATCATAGTTTGTGGCATACTTTATAGAATATTAAACAAATAATTATGGCAACAACCACAGTGCGGAATATTTAACTTTCATTGCTTGCCTATCTCGGACTAAGTGCTATTTGCGGTGGTGGAGCATTAATTATTTCTCCTTCAGGAAAATTATTGGGTGGCTTGCCTTTGTCAATTTTAGAACGGTCACCTTTCAACGATTTTTTTTCCCCGGCATTATTCTTTGTATTGTTTTAGGAATTACCCAGCCTATTGGTATTTGCTCTTCTAAAAAAATCAAGCTCTGTATTAGCAGAGCAATTCAATTTTTTTAAGGATATGCATTGGGCCTGGTCTTTCAGTATTTATGTGGCTTTTGCACTTATCATTTGGATACAAGTTGAAACAATATTTATACAAGGCGTTGGCTGGCTTCAAACTTTCTACATACTTTACGCTATTCCACTCATTTTAGTTGCTTTGTTGCCACAGGTTAGATATCTGTATAAAAAATGAGAATGTTCATGAACTTAACAGCGGCGAATATTCCTCTCTTGTCCGTTTTTCAATTACTTCATTTGACGACAAGTAAGTAAACTCCGAATCAATGTTTAATATGCAATGCGGCAATGCTTTTAGTGATTCTAAAAGCAGATTGGCTCCCGTTTTTGGGAGCCAATCCTATCAAGTGCCCGGGACTGGAATCGAACCAGCACATCCTTGCGAATGGCAGATTTTGAGTCTGCTGCGTCTACCAATTCCGCCACCCGGGCTAACAACCGCTTCATTGCTGATGCGGGGAGCAATATTACATCAATCGGCTAATCTGTCCAAAATCCTTTGTAAATATTTTTTCTTGAAATAGATCAGTTTTAAATGCTGCAAACTCTGTCCATCGGTAACACCTATCCAGTAATTATCGTTAATATTTTTAATTTCCGAATTCAATTTATTTTCTATTGACAATATCTCTTTTTTAGATTGTTCCGGATCTTCCATCAGCATTTCGTTGATCTCCATCATCTCCATCAGGAAATCATTGGGAAGCTGGTATTTTTCTTCGCCTTCCATTAACCCGGAATATTTTAAAAAATATTCGATCGTTTTGTCGGGATGCTGAAATATTTTATAGGCTTTATTAATGTCGGCAGACAATTGTAAGGCATCCTCCTGCTCCATCTCTCCTGCCCCGGTATAGAAATCTGGATGGTATTTTTTTTGCAATTGAAGGTAATTCCTGGAAACGATGGCCTTGTCCACAGAAGGCCCTGCCGGTATTTCAAACAATTCAAAATAATTCATGACACAAATGTAAATCACAATCAGTGAGGAAACAGTAAATTGCGCCCACAAAACTAAGTGATGAAAATCGGCCTAATACGTGAAGGCAAAATACCTTCAGATACAAGAGTTGCTTTAACGCCCGCACAATGCAGATGGATGCGAAAGAACCAGCCGGGTATAACCGTTAAGGTTCAAACGAGTGCCAACCGGTGTTTTTCTGATGAGGAATACGCAGGTGCAGGTATGGAAGTAGTGGAAGATCTGAATGATTGTGATATTTTACTTGGCATTAAGGAAGTGCCGGTGGATATGCTCATAGAAGGAAAAACCTACCTCTTCTTTTCACATACTAAAAAATTGCAGCCTTATAACCAGCATTTGTTGCAGGAGATCATTCGCAAAAAAATCACACTCATCGATTATGAATGCCTGGAACATGATGATGGTACACGTATCATTGGTTTTGGTTTTTTTGCAGGCATTGTAGGAGCACACAATGGCATGTTGGCTTATGGCAACAGAACCGGTGCTTTCCATCTCGACAGGGTAAATGCCAGGAAAAATCTTAATTATTTAATCCACACTTATTTCGGATTAAAAATTCCCAACATTAAAATTGCAGTAACAGGAAACGGGCGTGTGGCACATGGTGCGCTGGAAGTGATGAATATGATGCAGATCCGCGAAGTGGAACCGGAAGAATTCCTGGAAAAAGAATTTGCGTACCCGGTTTATGTTCATTTGAAAGGATCTGACCTGTATGAAAGAACAGATGATAAAGGTTACAACAGAGATGAGTTTCATCACCATCCTGAAAAATATTCCTGCAAATTCAGGCCATTCATTTATGCAACAGATGTACTGATGAATGGCATATACTGGCAAAAAAATATCTGCCGTTTATTTGAATGGGAAGATATCAGAGATGAGAAATTCCGGATCCGGACGGTCGCTGATATTACTGATGATCACAATGGTTCTGTGCCCTGTAATTTAGGCGATTCTACTATAGAAATTCCGGTATACGGAGTGGATAAAACAACTTTTGAGAAAACAGAACCTTATCTTCCCAATTCTATTGATGTGATGGCGGTAGGCAATCTTCCAAATGAATTACCAAGGGATGCGAGCCGTTATTTTGGTGAACAACTCATTAAACATGTATTACTTGATATCATTAACGGCACCGGTGAATTTATAGAGAGAGCCACGATTGTGAAAAAAGGTGTGCTGACGGCTCATTATGATTATATGAAGGAATATGCAGAAGATAAAGTCAAAAGTTAAAAGTCAGAAGATAAAAGTTAAGTCACTTCTATTGTAATGAACAACTTTTTGGTTTTGATTTTTGATTTTTTACTTATTTTGAATCTTACATAATTTCCCCGACATATATTCCATAACTAATACAATCACAATTCCAATTATATACATCCCGATATCGATCCATTCGAAAGATGTTCCGATAATAATTCTGAAAAATGGCAAATGGTCAAGTCCAAGTAATGTAACTATCTGAAGATATTGCAGCCATTCTATTAAAAAAGAAAACAGCAGCACTCCTGCTGCTGTTTTCCAGACCGGTAAGATGAAAAATGTTTGTAAAAATGTATATATCAATATCACTACCAGGAGATCGCCAATGAACGGGCGAACGATGTTATCATGCACATAAAAACCAATGATCAGCTCTGTTATGAATAATATAACGGTGCATATAAAATAAATTTTCCTGAAACGGATCTGCATTTATTTAAAAAGTCCTTTCACCGTATCCATTATTCCACCTCCGCCACTGAATGCTGCTTTCAGATCATTGAGATCCACATCTCCGTCACCATCTTTATCAAGGCCACCTTTAAATTTATCCATTAATCCGGCTACATTCATTCCGGATGTTTTGCCTCCGCTCAATTTATTGAATATATCTTGTATGTTAAATGAATGATCAGAAGGATCAGCAGTTTTCTGTGCCAGCTGGTTCATTACATTTGGCACTAAACTACCTGCAATTTTAGAAGCTTCCTGCTCACCAATCCCTAATTTTTGCTGGAGGTTACTGGCTGCACCATTTGTAGCTTGTTGCACCACAGGGTTAGATGAATCAACATTTCCTTTGGTAAACATTCCAAGAATATCTTTCATGTTCCCTCCAGCCAGCGCATTCTTTAATGTATCCACAATTGAATTTCCCGTTTCCTGTATGGCTGCATCATTTTTTTCATTTGGGACTGAAGGATTATTAATGATGCTGTCGCCAGCGTTTTGTTTAATGAGATTGATCAGATTATCTAACATGATATATATTTTTACTCAAATGTAATGAAAAGTAAAAGGTAAAATGTCAAAAGAAAAAAGTTATAGAATGCTATATTAACCAGTTTTGATCTTTTGCCTTTTAACTTTCTATCTATCAATGCATCGCTTCTGCCAGGTCCACTTTATTCTTCTTCGATTTTACGAAAATTACAAAGGGAACGCAGATCAGGAACATCAATCCCAGGTACATAAATACATCCATATATGATAATACCATCGCCTGTTTGGTAACCATATAATCCATTGCCTGGTAACTCGAATTCAATGCTACATCCGGTGTCATTCCTTTAGCCATAAAATTCTGCTGCATGGCGTGCACGCGTGCCTGAACATTCGGATCATTTACATTCAGGTGCGGCACCAATGCATTTCTGTGTACAACGATCTGCCGGGATATGAATGTTGTAATTGCGGCAACACCGAACGAACCTCCCAGCTGACGCATCATTCCGGTAAAGGCCGCACCCTGCCCTATCTGTTGTCCTTTCAAAGAAGAAAGCGCCAGCGCAGTGATGGGAATAAATAATAATCCCAAACCAATTCCTCTCATGATCAGCATCCAGAAGAATGCATCTTTCCCGGTATCCGGCGTTAATATCTGGTGTCCCCAGAAGCTGTATACAAAAAATATGATCATTCCCAATGCAACCAGGTATTGTTGCTTAACACCCCGTTGCAATAATTTACCAATGATCGGCATCATAAAAGCTGTAGTGAGTGCAGCCGGAATCATCAGGGCACCGGATTGCTGTGCCGTCCATCCTAATGTAGATTGGGTGTACAGTGGAATAATAAATGTGGAACCGTATAAACCAAAACCTAAAATAAACGACAAAATTGTTCCTACTCTGAGGTTGCCGTTTTTTAATACACGAAGATCAACAATCGGATGATCGCAGGTAAGTTCTCTCCATATAAAGAAAAATATACCGAGTACAGAAG
>JANNZE010000588.1:0-1574 GCA_031410455.1 Chitinophagaceae bacterium
TTGAAGTGCTAAAACAAAAATCCCCGCAAACATTGTATTTGCAGGGATTTGATGAAATTTGTTACTCTACTAAGCGGACCGGACGGGACTCGAACCCGCGACCTCTGCCGTGACAGGGCAGCATTCTAACCAACTGAACTACCGATCCTGAAAACCTTTATAATAAATTGCTTTATTCTTCGGGAGTGCAAATATAGTACTTCTGAAAAGCTGTCCAAAAAAATATAAAAAAAATCTCACCGACACTATACTGGTTACTGGTTGCTGGTTACTTGTTATTGTTTACTGGTTACAGGCTATGGCCATGGCAACCCAATCCCCATCATTCTCTCCGCCACCCGCATCCCGTTCCTGCATCCCATATCTTGCATCCTGCATCTGAATTCCGCATCCCGTCCCTCGCATCCCGCATCCCGCCACCCGCATTCCGCATCTCATTTGGTATTGTTTATGCCGGATTATTTTTATTACCAAACCCTTATAATGAATCCATATTGAAAAATAATGATCCAACTCAGTTTTAAAACGCTGAATACCCAACAGTTCTATATTATTTATAAATCATAATTAATCATCAGCATTCTATGCCGGCAAAAAAGAAACCTACAATTGATGGAATAAATACATCAGTTGTGGAATTGTCTACACAGCAAATTCCACGCTCCTCCAAAAATAATCACTCAGCAATTTCGGCATCATCCATTTCCACACAGCTTGATAACGTGCAATTATTGCATGTATTATCAGAAGTTAAAAACGGAAATTTCAATGTACGCATGCCGATCAATCTCCTAGGCATAGAAGGAAAGATCTGTGATACATTGAATGATATCATTTACCTCAATGAACGTTTCATGCAGGAGTTAACGCTTGCAGGAAAAACGATTGGTAAACAGGGAAAACTAACACATCGCGTCGAACTCCCTTTCGCACAGGGAAACTGGCAGACGGCAGTAGAATCTATCAATAATCTTATTTCCGATCTCGTGCATCCAACGGTGGAAATAGCACACGTAATTGGCTCGGTGGCCAAAGGAAACCTGAGCCAGGAAATGCCTTTACAGATCGGTGATCACCTGCTGCAGGGAGAATTTTCCCGCATCGCAAAGGAAGTGAACGACATGGTGAAACAGTTGAATTTGTTTTCCATGGAAGTTACACGTGTGGCGCGTGAAGTAGGATCAGAAGGTAAACTCGGCGGCCAGGCAAAAGTAAAAGGTGTGGCGGGTGTTTGGAAAGATCTAACCGATTCGGTGAACCAGATGGCCGGTAATCTTACTGCCCAGGTAAGAAATATTGCCGAAGTAACAACGGCCGTGGCCAAAGGGGATTTGTCTAAAAAAATTACAGTGGATGTTCAGGGAGAGATTCTTGAACTTAAAAATACGATCAACACGATGGTTGATCAGCTGAACTCTTTTTCCAGTGAGGTAACGCGTGTGGCAAGAGAAGTGGGTACAGAAGGAAAACTCGGAGGACAGGCAACCGTAAAAGGTGTGGCCGGTACCTGGAAAGATCTTACAGATTCTGTAAATGGTATGGCGAGTAACCTAACCGGCCAGGTACGTAATATC
>JANNZE010000589.1:0-8556 GCA_031410455.1 Chitinophagaceae bacterium
CATGCCATGGAAATGCTCGACCTGGTGTTACCTAAAAAGACAGCGAAGGATATCAACCATCTTTTTGAATTTGTGCTGGATCCGGAGGCAACTATTGCCGGAAAAGCAGCGAAAGGTGAATTTTTCAAAAAAGTATTATACCAGGATTTTGTATTGTATAATTCGTGGACAAAGGCCATTTGCATTTATTACAGTTGGAAAACTGATGAACACCATGTGCTGAATAAATTAAATGAACTTGCAGTGGAAGAAGACAATCATATTCTGAGGGAAACGCAGGAATTTGTTTTACAGGAAATGAATACATTGAAATATGCTGATCATAGAAAAAATTCTATTACTGAAGAACTCTGATATTTTTAAAGGATGTAGTGAATCAGACCTGATGGATATTGCATCCATCTGTACAGAAAGTCATGTGCCTAAAAACATCACTTTGTTCAAAAAAGGAGAGCAGGGAAATTGTATGTATTTTATTTATACAGGAAAAATTTCTGTACATGACGGCGAACATCAGCTGGCTGTTTTGTCAGAAAATGAAATTTTCGGAGAATTGTCTTTGCTGGATTCGGAGGCCCGTTCTGCAAGTGTGACCACTTTAACTGATTGCATTTTTCTGAAAATTGAACAGGAACCTTTTTATGATGTGGTGGCTACCAGTTCTGACATTCTGAGAGGTATTTTACGTACACTGTGTAAACGATTACGCGAACAGGACAGAATTACGGTGGAAATGAAAAAAGCGATTACGCATTCATGATCTTCAGCAGGTGTTTTTGTTTTTCCGGATCACGCAGTTTTGCGGAAGATGCTGTATGGTAAGAATGATTGGTCAAAAAATTTAATTGCAATTGATGCCATTCTTCGTCGTTGGCTACTACATTATAATGCAAAAATTCTTTCCGGAGGTTATCGGCGATAGGGAAAAAATCATCTCTTCCTAAATAATCCAGATCTGCATCACAAATGATCCTTTGTAATAACGTTCTGGGTTCCTGCGGGAGTTTGGTGCTCATGATGAGGCCCTGTATGATCTCATTATCTTCTTCTGACAGATGCATCCCTTTAGTATCCTGTAAAAAAATCTCACATCCTTTTCTTTCGTGATTTTTATAGGTTTCCAGAAAACCGGTATCATGATACAATGCTGCCATTCTTAGATTCTTAAGATCATGTTCACTGGTAATACCTTCTGCAGCGGCAATCCTTAAGCACTGATGTAACACATCAAATGTATGGTTAAGGCAATGGTAAGTAAGTGAAGGATCAAGGTTTTTCAGTTTTCCCCTTACACAAACTTCAGCATTTTGCAAATCTTTCTCGGTCATCAAATCAGTTGAAATATAGTCTAATGCATAAATATATAAATATTATAGCTGATCTATTAAACATCCCCTTAATTTATTGTTTTATAGCTTGTTTTTGGTAATATATTCAAAAAAGTATACGAAGACGGATCCCGAATTGCTTAAGGTGGAATAACAGGAGCAAACAGGTAAGAATGGCATCAGTTTTATCAAATTCATTTATCCGCAGGAGGTGATAGATTTTTCTGCCTGGCATCCGATGAGGCCATGAATTGAATTTCGAAAAATGCTTTGATCCTACATACAATACGAATTAAATGAAGCAGGTGAAATCAAAAAGTATCTTCATTTTTCCGGATCACCGTTAGCTTTAACAGAAAGCATTGATTGCTCTGATGTAATATAAAATACATCCGTGTTAATTCACGGATGTATATAAAATGTTGAAATCGTATATTATAATCTTTGTATAATTGTAATACTGATACCGCATAACAAGATTTACCCCCTGATGAATAAACCTTTCTTACCTAACACAGATCAGCCCCGTTCAGCGGGGCTTTTTCTTTATTAAAACGC
Organism: Chitinophagaceae bacterium; assembly: GCA_031410455.1. Classification (GTDB taxonomy): domain Bacteria; phylum Bacteroidota; class Bacteroidia; order Chitinophagales; family Chitinophagaceae; genus Ferruginibacter. Next base: position 1,887 of record JANNZE010000589.1, read on the forward strand.
AACCGGGCAGCGTACTTTGCTGATAGAACTATTGCCGATGTTCAGGTAATTACGATAAGACAATGATACTTCAAAACCGCCTCTTGACTGTGACGCAGCTTTCAGCTTTGATATATTTACATCATAAGTAAAACCGAGTCCTACTTTATACATATCCAGTTTCACCACAGGTATTAATGCATCATTCCAACGGATGAAACTTCCTATGTTGAAATACATGCTTTCATCCTCATCTTCACGGATCAGATCATACTTAAGCATAAATCCACCCTGCATCTGGCTATTCCCGCCTTGTTTGAAATAATCAGCATACAAAATCAGTTTATGATAATCACTTACCGGTAACAGTAAGCCGGCATTCATCATTAATTTTTTATTCAGCTTTACATCCATGGTTCTGTCAAAAGCAACTTTTGGCTGGTTAAAATGAAAATAAGAAGCACCTATGTAATAATTGATATTATCATTGAATGTACTGCTGAAACTTAATCCTACAGAAGCATCCAGGTATGTGATATTGGTATTGGAGAAAACCTGTTGAGTAGGATTGGTTTCGCTGTAAGAGCCATTCTGAAACTGGTCGCCGAATTTTAATTGTGTGGGATCAAATCTTTGCTGCACCGGTCCTCCCATGAAGCCTAAAGAAAGATAACTGTCTTTTTCTTCGCTGAGCGATTTATGAAAAGTAAGCACGGGTAAAAATTGAGTTCTGCCAAGTTTAGAATCCCCTGCCCTGTCATTGGTGATCTGTAGGCCAAGTGCAATGTAATCATCAGAGTCCTGGCCAAACGGAGAAGATAATTTACATTCTACACCCAGTGCCTGTGATATAAAAGGTGTTGTTACGCTGGCCCACTGATTACGATAGGCACCGGTGATCCGGTAATCTCCTTTGTATAATCCTGCAAGGGATGGATTCCGCAACAAAGGCAATTCGTAAAACTGCGAAAAATTTATATCCTGTGCCAAGGAAGTAAATCCCTGCAAAATCAGAACAGCAGTGAATAACTTTCTCATAATTATTTAATGATTGAAGTGTTTCCTTTATAAGTAAATGGTGTTCCATTGTCGCAGATCACTTCTGCTGTGTAAACAAAAACATCCGGTTGATTTGTTTTTCCTTTTGTTTTTCCATCCCATCCGTAAAAATCATTGTTGGGAACAAAATTATTTCTTTCAAAAATCAGCTCTCCCCAGCGGTTGAATATCCGGAAAGATTTTACCGATGCAATTCCGCTTCCTCTTACCGTGAGATAATCGTTCACACCATCACCATCCGGTGTAAATGCATTCGGTATAAATACCTGTGCATCTTTGCAGAATGTTTTGATCCTGATTGTATCTCTCGCAGAGCAACCATAAGCGGTTGTTCCTTCCAGGATATACGTAATGTCTGTTCTCACTGTTGCAATCGGCAATCCACAATCATCACAGCTTAAATTGGCAGATGGCGTCCAGTTCCATTGGGTGAGCGGGCCATTTGTTACTATTGTATTCAATGGAAATTGCGTTCCGGTTGCCAGGGTTCTGTCAGGGCCTAAACTGATGGTTGGATACTGACCTACACCTACTATCACAAATGCTGTGTCGGTGAAACAATTGAATCCGTCGTAACCTACAACCCGGTACACTGTAGTTAACAACGGCGTAGCCACCGGGTTGGAAATATTTGCATTATTTAAACCGGTTGCAGGTGACCAGCTATAATTGGTAGCTCCACTGGCCAGTAAGTTAATGGACTGCCCGATACAAATGCTGTCGCTTGCCGTGGCATCTATATCGATCGGCTGAATTACCGTTATCGCAATAGGGATACTTGTATTACAGCCAAATGCATTGGTTCCTGTTACAACGTAAGGGGTTGTAGCAGTTGGTGTGGCAACCGGGTTCGGACAGGTGGTACAACTTAAACCGTTAGTAGGAGTCCAGTTATAGGCAGGTGCGCCTGATGCATTTAATTGTGTTGTACTGCCAAGACAGATGGTAACCGGGCTGCTGGCTGTCATAACAGGAACAGGATTGATCTGGATGGTATGATTTGCCGTATCAGCACAACCGAATGTTGTTGCTGTTATTAACTGAATGGTATACGTTCCTGCTGTACTGAATACATAATTGAAAATAGGTCCGTTTCCGGTTGCCCCGTTTGAAATTGTCCACCTGATAAAATTGATCGGATCAACAGAAGAAATATTGCTGTTGAAAATCACGTCTTCATTTGCACAGCGTACAGCATCCGCAGTTATGGATGCATTAGGTATGTTATGAACAATCACGGGCACATTCGTATTGATCGTTTTGCTACAACCACTGTTGCCGGTAACAACCATAGTTACTGTATAATTTCCGCCTGATGCATACGTATGCGTAACAACAGCTCCGGTGGCTGTACCGCCATCACCAAAATCCCATGTGGTTTGTGCCGTACCAAAAAATATAAACGATGTATCGGTAAATGTAATGGTGGTGGATCCGCAGTTGAATTGTGTATTCCGGTTAAAACCTGCATCCACTTTATCAACCTTTACTGTATCCAGTCCCCTGATCGGATAATTACATCCACCCGTATTTTGCAAATTAACAGAAGGAATATATACTCCCGGGTTGGCATAATTATGAAATACCGTACCTGTTGTAGTGGTTTGTGTATTTCCATCTCCGAAATCCCATTGATAGTTATTGGTATTGATCGCTGTGGCATCAAACCTTACAGGATCAGGATAGCAGGCATAACCAGCGTTATAAGCGAGCGAACCGGAAGGTCCGTTAACGGTGATGACCTGGCTGCTGTTATATACACAACCTCCGGGTGCTGTTACAATAACAGTCATGGTATATGAACCGGAAGTTAAATAAGTATGTACAACACTGTCGCCTGTTGCCGTATTTCCATCTCCAAAATCCCATAATACAGAACTTGAAGGACGATCGCGATTAATAAATGTTACTGTAAAAGGAGCGCAGGGTGATGAAATAGATGAAATAGAAATGGTTCCCGGTAAAGTAGTTCCAACGGTTACCAGGTTCCTGGAGGTATCCACACATACCGTACCGCCCGGATTGGTATTATAAGTGATCAGTGTTACTGTATAGGTATTCGCCGAAGTATATACATGTGAAGGCGCAACCAACGTAGAAGTATTGCCGTCACCAAACTGCCACAGGTAAGAATTGGCTCCTGTGGAATTATTATTGAATTGTACCGACTGGCCAATACAGATATTGAATGGCGTTGCCACAAATGCAGAAACAGGTTTTGCATACACATTGATGGTTTTGTATGCTATCGTATCAGTACAGCTATTGATTGCTTTCACCGACACTGTAAATGTTCCTGCTGTTAAATAAGTATGATATACCGTATCTATACCTGCGGTGGTGGTTAATATATTTCCATCACCGAAATTCCATTCAAAAGAAGTTGCGCCGAAAGTATTATTAATAAACGCAACAACATGTGGTGCACATCCTGCCTGCTGTGTTCCGTTCACCGAATAATTCAGTCGGATATTATTAGGGCTGGCTATGATATCATACGTAATGGAATCCGATCCACATTCATTAACCACTACCAGCTTTACATAAAATGTATCTACCACACCGGTTGTATACAAATGATTTTGCGGAGCAGCTGATGTGGTTATATTCGTTGTTCCATCTCCAAAATCCCAGTAATATGTATTATTCAATCCCAGTGAATTATTAATGAACACCACCTGCATAGGCGAACATCCAATTGTTCTGGAAGGCGTGAACAATGCTTTGGGTTTAGATTTGATCCTGACAGAATCCATGAAAATCAGTGTATCACAAACGGAGAATACTTTCAATTTGATTACATACACTGTGTCTCCATAATTCGGATTGGTGGTAAAGATCACAGGTGCAGGTTGTACTGCAGTAGACGTCTGGCCATTGCCGAAGTCCCACTGGTAATTGTATAAATTAATATCAGCAGTTGTATTGGTAAAAGAGATCGTCATGGGGCCACAACCTCCTACATCAGATTTGGTAAAGGACGGTGTGGGTATCTTATAGGTGTAAAACATCTGGCTCATGCTGTCTGTTTTACATCCGAATAAAGAGATCGTTTCCAGTTTGATCTTTACAGAATCATTTGCATTGGCAATAGTATATCCCGGGAAAGTTGTTCCTGTTCCTATTGTTGTGCCATTCGCATACCAGTTGTATGTACCATTGTTAAGCGGAAAGGGTTGTAAACCAATGATGGCCGGTGTGATATTGAATGGCGGGCATTTGGTTGTTTCTGTTGGAACGAATACCGCTTTTGCATCGGGGTGAATCACCACATCAATTGCAGCACGGCTGCCTTCACAACCAAGAGGTGTGGTCTGGCTTACATAAAATATAAAGGTTCCTGCAACAGTTGTGTTAGGCACAGGTGCGGATGGAAGCGGACTGCCACCGGAAGCATTGTTATACCAGTTGAGTGTATGTCCCGGTAAAGCAGTTGCGGTAAGCGGTACCGAAACCGCACCGATACAATATTGAACCAGCCCGTTAACGTTAGGTGTTGCTGCAAGCGGGTTGATCACCATCAGCACAGAATCTTTTAATGACTGGCAGTTATTGATCGTCACACTAACATAATACCATCCTGCATTTACGGAAGTAGCGGATAATATCACAGGATTCTGAACAGCAACGCTGAAACCATTCGGCCCCGTCCAGCTGTACGCCAATATACCAGGTGAACTGCTCAACGCATTCAGGTTAATATTATTGCCGGAACAGATCGGCGTATTGGAACCAGCCACTGGTGTTGCCGGGGGATTCGGATCGGTTAATGTTACGGGCGCAGCATTCGCCGATTTACATCCGTTTCCAATTACATGGATATTGGAATAAGTTCCTGCCGTCAAATTATTTATGATCACTGTCCCCGCTCCGTTGGAGTTAATGGTGGCGGTAACAGGAATGGTATTGAATAAATAGTTTACAGTATATATTGTATTTGGTGTTAAACCATTCAGGCTGATTGATCCGGTACTGGACGAACATGCTGACGGATTTACGGTAGTTACGGTTGTAATAACAGGCGTGGCAATTATACTAACGTTATGTGTTGCAGCAGTTGATGGGCATGCCCCTGTTACAGAAGTTGCCACTACTGTATAAATGCCAGCTGCAGCCAGCGTAATATTTGGAATGGATGGATTATTCTGTGTGCTGGTGAAACCATTCGGTCCTGTCCATTGCCAGGTTAACCCTCCCGGAAATGTAGTATTGGCTGTTAAATTCAAAGTGCTGTCCGTACACACCGGTGTATTACTGTTGATCACCGGTAGGGCCGGCGTCTGATTTACCAGAACATTCACGGCAGTTGCAGGAGATGTACAGTTGCTGATCTGAACCGTTACCAGGTACGTTCCTGATGCTGCTACTGTAATATTGGGTATCACCGGGTTTTGTAAAGTACTGCTGAAACCATTCGGACCCGTCCAGTTATAACTGGCTGCTCCCGTTGATGTGGTAGATGCATTCAATGATAATGTATTTCCGGAACAGATCGCACCATTAGGACCTGCTGTTGGCGCAGCCGGTGGGTTTGGATCAGATAAGGTTACCGGTCCTGTTGTATTAGAAACACAATTCAATAAGGTAACGGTAATGTTGGAATAAATACCGGCGGAAAGATTGGGTATCGTAAGAATACCTGCAGCATTTGTCGCAATGGAAATGGTTACCGGTGTAGTTCCAAGCGTATAATTTACCTGGTAAGTTGTATTCGGTAATAGTGTGGCAAGTGCTATACTTCCTGTAGCAGTAGCACATAAATTCGGGTTTGTTGGTGTTGCCGAAGTTAATACCGGCGTATTATTTACAACGATTGTTGCATTGGCGGTTAATGATGGGCAGTTACCGGTTTGTGCAATAACCGTCAGGTTATAAATGCCTGCATTCACAACACCGGCATTGGTGATAACAGGATTCTGGACGGCACTCGTAAATCCGTTCGGACCTGTCCATTGCCAGTTGAATGTACCGGGAAAAGTGGATGTACCATTCAAGTTGATGTTGTTTCCAGAACAAACCGGTGTGTTGGATGAAACAGCAGGTATAGCAGGAGTGGGGTTGATCACCACCGTTGTGCTGGCCGCAGGTGATGTACATCCTGCAATGCTGACGGTAACTGAATAAGTTCCTGCATTGGCAACGGTTGTATTGTTTATGGTGAAAGAAGCTTGTGTACTCGTAAATCCGGATGGTCCTGTCCAGTTATAAGATGCTGTTCCAGGTGTGGTAGTGGAAGCACTTAAAGTTAATGTCTGTCCGGCGCAAAGATCTGCACTGGTTACAATAACGGGAGTTACAGGAGGATTCGGATCGGTGAGTGTAAAGGGTCCGGCCATCATATTACTGATACAGCCGTTTAAAGTTACCGTGATGTTTGAATAAGTACCCGCAGTTACGTTTATGATGATCTCACCGGCAGCATTACTAATAAGCGTTACTGGTCCGATCGCCGTAGTATTCTTTATATAATTTACCACGTAAGTTGTAGATGGATTCAGACCCTGTATCGTAAGCGTTCCATTACCCGTACAAACAGCAGGATTGGCTGTAACCACATTCGTAATAAGAGGTGTTGGTCTCACAATAACATTCACATTGGCATTGGCAGATGTACAGTTGCCTGTTGGATTGG
>JANNZE010000590.1:0-2588 GCA_031410455.1 Chitinophagaceae bacterium
AGGAAGATACTACTTCCATGGACGGATATGTGGTATATAACGCTGCCCTGGAAGGTAAAAGACCTGTTGTAATGGTAGTGCATGAATGGTGGGGAAATAATGTTTATCCAAAATCCCGTGCCAAGCAACTTGCAGAAATGGGCTACCTCGCTATGGCAGTTGATTTATATGGCAATGGTGCTACAGCCGAAGATCCTGTTACAGCAGGTAATATGGCCATGCCGTTTTATAAAGATCCTGAAATGGGTTTAAAGCGTTTTGAGGCTGCACTTGCCAAAATAAAAACTTATCCGCAGGCCGACACGTCGCGTATTGCCGCCATCGGGTATTGTTTTGGCGGAGCACAGGTATTGAACTATGCAAGAATGGGAGAGAATCTGAAGGGAGTTGTAAGTTTTCATGGTAATTTAACCACTACTCCGTTGATCAAAGAAAAATTAAAAGCTGCAGTTTTAGTTTGTCATGGTGGTTCAGATCAGTTTGTTCCGGAAAATGAAGTTGCCCAGTTCAGAAGAGAAATGGATTCTGTTAAAGCAGATTATACTTTTAAATCTTATGCCGGTGCAACACATGCATTTACCAACAAAAATGCTACGGCGGTAGGACAAAAATTCAATATTCCTATTGCGTACAATGCAGTTGCAGATTCTACTTCATGGGAAGATATGAAGTTGTTCTTCAACAAGATCTTCAAATAACAAAACAGGAAATAAAAAAAATCCCATACGTAACTGTATGGGATTTTTTTATGCATTTAAAATCTTTTATCTGAATGGAGTACTGAAACGTACGTCGGTAGTTATAGTATTATCAGTTAACGTTTGCAGGAAGGCAAGGATATTGGCTCTGTCCTGTGGTGCAACGCCATGCGCAGGGATGTTGCTGGCAAGCATTGTGGCTACATCTCTCACGCTTCCATTATGGAATATACTTTGTGTGTTCGCAATATTTCTAAGACTTCCAGCCTTGAATCTTCTTTCGTTATTAATACCGAGATCATTATTGTCGAGCAGGGTGAAAGGAGGTGCAGCTGCATTCATGAACATGGGTGGTGTATGACAAGTAGCACAAGTTGGTCCGCCCCCTGGTCCGGTGGCATTTAAAAATAATTGTTCACCTGCCGCTTCTGCTGCTGTGAAGTTTTGTTCACCCTGTTTTACTTTATCGTATTTGGCATTGTAAGTAACAATGGAACGAAGGAATTGCGCCAACGCCCTGGAAGTTTTTACAGAATCGATGGTTGTTGATCCGAATGCACTGTTATATAAAGCAGGATAATAGGACAGGCCTTGTAATCTTGAAACCAGTTCAGGAATGGTCATTCCCATTTCCACGTGGTTTTGAACAGGTTGTAATACCTGGTGTTCCAGTGTAAGTGAACGTTCATCCCAGAACATTTTTCCTGAGCGGTAAAAGCGAACATTCAATGTATTCATGGATGTTCTTGTAGTAAGCCCACCTAAAAAACCCAGGCTGAATTGTGCATTGTCTGTAAAACCATCTGCCTGTTTATGGCAACTGGAGCAACTGATGGTTTTATTACTGGATAAATTTTTATCGTAAAATAATACCCGTCCTAATGTAGCACCTGCATCCGTAATCGGATTGTTAGCGGGTGTATTGTCATTAACATTTAAAGAATTCTGGATATGCGCCGGAAAAACAACATTGCTGTAATTATAGGGTGTTGCCGGTAAATTAAGCGGTGAAGTTTCAGAAACGATCACTGTATCTTTCTTTTTACAACTTTGTGTAAGGCTGATGGTGATCAGTGATGCCAATAATAGTTTGTGCTTCATAATTGTTTTATTCTGGTAAATTTTTTAGACGCGTTTTTTTTGCTGTTCCTTCTGTCCGTTTATTCTTCTTTCATATCTGGTGGCCCGTCGTGATCCGGCCTTTCGTGAAGTGGAGGACCGTCATGAGGTGGTTTGCCGCCAGGCGGATGTGGTGGACCTGCCATCATATTCAGCACTTCTTCTATAGCATCATCAAACTTAACTTTCTGATCGTTATTGCACAAAGCACGTACTGCCGTAAAATGATCAAAAGTAATGGAAGCCAGTTCAACATAGATGGAATTAATTTTCTGAAGTGCAGATTGTTTAGAACTGTCGGATACTTCTTTTCCTAAAAAACTAAAATAGTCCTCCCTGGCTTTTTTAAGATCATCTTTTAATCGCCTCGTAGCTTTGCGGTGTTCTTCTACCAGTTCGTAATATTTTTCTTTCTGCAGGCTGTCCATTCCGGTTTTGTGGATGAGGTATTCTGCAGGGCTTGATACGGCTGTTCTCTTCTTTGCTTTATCAGAACGCCACATATAGATCAGTGCCGCTGAATTCACCGTTAACAATGCTATAATGATTCCCGTAAGTAATTTGTTCTTGTTCATACTAATAATTAAAATCTGCGTTCAGTTGATATCCGTTCGCAAATTCCTGTTGCGGATTTATGGGTTGTTGTACACGGTCATTATTTTTCAGGAAATAAATATTCATTACCAAAACCAAAGAAAGTGCAAAAGCAAAAGAGGGTTTCCAGGCAGTAAAAACTTCCCCGCTTCTTTGTATTCTGGCCTGAAGTCTTGT
>JANNZE010000591.1:0-4927 GCA_031410455.1 Chitinophagaceae bacterium
CAGAAATCTTACGCTGACGGAACAGTATCCCTTGCAGAAATGAATCTTGCCTACCAGGTATTCATTACCGATAAAGCAAAACTCGTTACCAAAGAAAGAGATTATAACATTGCTGTGATCATGCTAGAAGAAATGATCGGCGTTCCTTTAGCAGATGTAATCAAATAAAATGAAAAGGAAAACAGCCATCTTTTCTATTGCTGCTTTGGGAGCCGGTGTTGCTGCAACTTTTTCCGGGTATAAATGGTATTCCATTCACAAAACTCCCGATATCAATTACCTGGATGCGCATCAGCAACTGATAGATCATCTTACCGAAATAATCATTCCATCTACCCATACACCGGGCGCAAGAAACGCCATGGCTTTTGAAACGGTGATAAGGCTTGTGAAAAATGCAGGCCGCATAACACAAAACAATTTTATCGACGGATTGAAATCCGTGCAATCTTATTGTTCAGATGAATCTGGAAAAACTTTCATTGAATTATCAAAAGAGCAACAAATAAAAGTAGTTACGCATTTTCAGAAAGAAGGCCGCAATTACTCCGGCAAACTGGGGAAGATCAAAAATAAATTATTTGGAAAATCATTTTTTCACATCCTTAAAGAATATACAACCATCGCCTATTGTACTTCTGAAGCAGGAGCAACACAGGCATTGGCCTATGATTATATCCCAGGGAAATATGAATCCTGTATTCCTTTACAACCCGGACAAAGATCCTGGGCAACTAAATAAATGTGGGCGTAAATCAAAACGATAAAACAATTGTCCGCGGTGGAAGCTTTGATGCGATCGTTGTAGGCAGCGGTATCAGCGGTGGCTGGGCGGCCATGGAATTGTGTAAAAAAGGCGTAAAAACTTTACTGCTCGATCGCGGAAGAAATGTTGAACACATTACTGATTATACAACTGCTTCCCTTCGTCCGTGGGAATTCAAAGACCGGCTGGTATTAACAGATAAAGACAAACAGGAAAATCCCGTTCAGTCCCTGGTGTACAATGAAGGCAGCAAACATTTTTTTGTAAACGATAAACAACATCCATACATACAGGAAAAACCGTTTAACTGGATACGCGGCTACCAGGTGGGGGGTCGTTCTTTAACATGGGGAAGACAAACCTATCGCCTCAGTGATCTTGATTTTGAAGCCAATCTTAAAGATGGTCATGGTACCGACTGGCCGATACGTTATAAAGACATTGCTCCCTGGTATGATTATGTAGAAAAATTTATCGGCGTCAGTGGAAACAGGGATGGCATTGCTCATTTACCGGATGGTATTTTCCTTCCGCCGATGGAAATGAATTGTATTGAACAGCATTTTGCAGGCGCAGTAAAATCAAAATATGGCCGACCTGTTATCCATGGCCGTGTAGCCAATGTAACAAGAGGCTGGGAGGGAAGAGGTCCGTGTCAGTACCGCAATCTGTGTGATCGGGGTTGTCCGTTCGGTGGATATTTCAGCAGCAATGCAGCTACTATTCCTGCAGCGATGGCAACAGGAAATCTTACACTGAAGCCTCATGCTATTGTGTACGAGATCGTATATGATGAAAACAAAAAAAAGGCAACCGGCGTTCGTGTAATAGATGAACTCAGCAAAACCATCACAGAATATTCCGCAAAAATAATTTTTCTGAATGCTTCTACCATTGCAACGGCTTCGATATTACTGCAGTCCGTTTCAAATGCATTTCCTGAAGGATTTGGTAATTCAAGTGGCCAGGTTGGAAAAAATCTGATGGATCATCATTCCGGGGCAGGTGCTGGTGGTGTACATGATGGCTACCAGGATAAATATTACAAAGGTCGCCGGCCTACCGGTATTTATGTTCCGCGTTTCAGGAATGTAAAGGATAATGAAAAAAATGATTTCCTCAGGGGATATGCTTTCCAGGGTGATGGTGAAAGAGGTGAATGGCCGGACGTAATGCTAGACGATGATTCATTTGGTGAGGAGTATAAAAAAGCTTTAACCAAACCAGGGCCGTGGACGATGTGGATCGGTGCCTGGGGAGAATGTTTACCCGATTCAAAAAATAAAATTTCGCTCTCAAAAGATAAAAAAGACCAATGGGGTTTACCATTGATAGAAATTGATTTTGAATACGGCGATAATGAAAAGAAGATGCGGGAAGATGCACGCAATGCTGCAGCGGAAATGCTGGAAGCGGCTGGTTTTAAAAACGTACAGAGTTTCGACTATAATCCAACCGGGGGAACTACGGTTCATGAAATGGGAACGGCAAGGATGGGTAAAGATCCAAAAACATCCGTACTGAATGCATTTAACCAGATGCACGATGTAAAAAATGTATTTATAACAGACGGTAGCTGCATGCCATCCGGTGGTTGTCAGAATCCTTCACTTACCTATATGGCTTTAACTGCAAGAGCCTGTGCATTTGCAGTAGAGGAACTGAAAAAAAATAACCTGTAATTATTTTAATGCAAGAATATATTTTGCCAGTTCTTCTGCATCCGACTGCGGCATACCGGGATGTGGGTTCATCGGCACATCTCCCCATACACCAACTCCGCCTTCAATTATTTTTTTAGATAAATAAGCAACGGCATCATTTTTTCCCTGGTATTTTTGGGCAACGCTGATGTAGGATGGTCCCTGCAGTTTTTCATCTTTCCGGTGACAAACGGCGCAATCATATTTTTTTATAAGAGCAAATTCTTCTGTGGAGGAATTTTCTGAGTTGTTTGCAGGCACAGTTGTTACAGGAGCTTCTGCTTTATCCTGTGTTGTAGAATTGCAGGCCATTAAAGCGGCACAAAAAAATAATACGATCGCTGTTGTTTTCATGATATACATTAAGTGCGTAAAATTAGTATAAACGCTCAATTCTCAAATTTTATGATAAGGTTTGTGAAATAATCTTTTTGATGAAAATGATATATTATCTTGCTCTTACTCAATGAAAAATACGATACTTTATAGCTTCATTTTATTTCTATGTATTGTTGAATGCAAGTATGTTTCTGCACAAAAAATCATTAAAGTTGGAACAGGAGAATATTTCACATCCTATCTCACGGATGAAGGTAAAGTATATGCAGTTACCGGAAATGGCCGAACATATAACACGCTTCGTATACCCGTAGATAATATCGTTGATGTGCAGGGTGCACAATACACCAACATAGCCTTGAATGATTCTGGTGAGGTTTTTATTTTAGGCCGCCATACAAACGGAAAATTGTTTGCCACCCCGGTAAAAAAAGATGAAAGTGGAAATCCTTTCCGTAAAAATGAAAAAGTATATGGCTGGTACCAGTCTTATCTGACTATAAAAAATGGCGAGGTCTGGATATGGGGACAGGATCTGCTGAATATTAACCGGGGGAAAAATATGGAGGTACCGCAGAGATTGTTTAATCCTCCCGGAAAAAAGATCCGGAAATTAGTACCGCTTACGATGGATATACATTCACTGATGGCACTGGCAACTGACGGAACTGTTTGGAGATACCAGAGAAGTGCCTTGCCGGAAAAGATAAAGATCAACGGTATTGCAAAAAATATTGCAGGTATTGGGGCGGGATGTTATGTGGTGGAAACCAACAATGATCTGCTGGCCTGGGGATATCTCGGTTCTTATCTGGGTGTGAAAGATATGGGAACAATTCCTGTTTCCATAAAATCAAAATGGCAGGCAGCAGGTTGTGTTTGGCCAATCAAAGAACTCGTTGGAAATTATAATACACTGCACATCATAGATGCCAAAGATCATTTATTTGGAGCAGGAGAAAATGTACAGGGTGAAGTAGGCAATGGCAAACAATTTCATTCCTGGAAAGATTATCCAACGCCGTATGCATGGAACTGGAATCACGGCCAGATGGTACAGGCTCCGGTACAGATCATGGGTGAATTTAAAAACCTTTGCACCAGTACCACCATCACTTTTTATCATTATGTTCAGGATATGGGTGGCAACTGGTACAGCTGGGGAAGAAATAAATCACGCTCACTCGGTAACGGCTTAACGCTTTCCATGGAAGACGAGTTGCGATATCCAAATGCATGTGTTGTTCCTGCACCTGAACTCGTGGAGCCATTATTGGTTACATGGAAAGTTATGCCTCCTTTTGATGTGAATGCTCCCAAAAAACCAATGGCAAATGCAGGTACAGATCAATTCATAAAAAGCACATCAACTATTTTATACGGTCAATATTCCTCGGTGGATGGAAGTAAAATCCGGCAATATGCATGGAAACAAACAGAAGGAAAAAAGGTGATCATCGAAAAACCTTCATCAGCCAATACCAGGATTTCGGGGCTTTTACCTGGAGTTTATTCATTTTCGCTTCATGTAATTGCAGATAACGGACTCTCCGATGAGGTGGACGTTAAGGTTATGGTTAAATAACCTTATATGTTAAAGTTTTTCTTTAACAGAGCATATACAGTATTGTGGATAAATCGTGTGCTGTTATATATCTCAATTTTATTTTATTTGCAGCACTAATCCAATTTGTTATTCATTTGAACAGAAATTATCTTTCAATTCGCTGTCTGTGAAATAACAATATGCTTCCGCCTCAACGAACGCTGCTTATTATTAAATGATTAACCAATGCCGGGGCGTGTTTGTATTTCTGTAAATAATATTCATCCGATTAATATTTGTATGAACAGATGAATAAGTTTTCTTCTGCCCGTATTTTCTTAACGGGTATTTTCATTTTACTTTTTTTAAACTCCACGCTGCTGGCTCAACAGATCGTAGAGGTTGGCGTAGGTGAATATTTCACCACATACAGAACAGATGATGGAAAATTATTTACGACTAAATGGGGAAATTCTATTCCTGCTTTATACGATTATGGTTTACATGATGTGATAGATGTGGACGGAGCTCAGTATACCAATGTTGCTTTAACAGCATCCGGTGAAGTGTATG